>CAMLLF010000276.1 GCA_946480705.1 uncultured Lysobacteraceae bacterium
GACGAGTGCGAGCTGTCCGCTCCACGCGAGCTCGCCGGCGCGCGCCGGCGGCCAGAGTCCGCCGTAACGCAGCCAGTCGGGCGGCCGCGCCGCAAGCTCGGTGATGCCGCGCGCCGCCGCGTCGAAGAACACCCGCGCGGTGACGCGGTCGATGCGCGCGAACGCGGGATCGAGCGGTTCGCTGTCGGCGAGGCGTTCGGGTTCGAGCGCATCGAGTCGCAGGCCGTGCTGGCGCAGCAGATGCTGTGCGGGCCGCCGGTAGTAGTCGAGCAGGCTCGCGAGCGCGATCGTGTCGGAGGACGCGTCGGCGACGGCGGCGGCGCCATCGAGGAAGGCCGCCGGCGGCGCGCCGTGTTCGCGCCGCAGCGCGAGCAGATCGCCGCGATACGAATACAGCGCCGGATCGCTCGCATCGAAATAGCGCGCGTCGAACGGCTGCAGCGGATGCCGCACGAGCCAGGGCCGCGCTGCGTCGTGCGCGGCGATTCCGCGCAGGCCGTGCGTCTCGTCGAGCAGCGCGAGCAGTTCGGCGAGCGGCGCGGCGGGATTGCGCGGCTTTCCGTCGCGCACGCTTTCGCCGATGTAGCTCAGATGCAGCACATCGCGCGCGGCCATCACGGTTTCGAGAAACAGATAGCGGTCGTCGCTGCGCACGTCGCGGTCGCCGAGGCGCCGGTGCGCGGCCATCAGATCGAGGCCGGCGTCGGAGCCCGCGCGCGGAAACGCGCCGTCGTCGAGGCCGAGCACGGCGACGACGCGAAACGGAATCGCGCGCTGCGGGACCATGCCGCAGACGGTCATGCCGCCGACGAGAAAGCGCTGGCGCTCCGACAGGGCGAGCAGGCGATCGCGCAGCACGTCGCGCACGACGTCGAACTCGACCTCGGCGTCGACGCCGGCGTCGTCCGCGTCGCCGTCGAGGCTCAGGACCAGCCGGCGCAATTCCGCCAGCGCGTCGACGGCCGCCGCGTCGCCGAACTCGGCGCGAAACAGTTGATCGACGAGCGCGAGGCAGCGCCGCGACCAGGCGCGCAGGCCGCGCCGCTGCGTCGCGTCGCGGCACAGCTGCGCGAGTTGCTGCAGCAGGCGGTCGAGCGCGCCGAGCACGTCGGCCTGCACGCCGTGCACGCCCTCGACCGGCACGATGACCTCGCCGTCAGGCAAGGTCAGCGCGGCAGCTTCGCCGTCGTCGCCGCTGCCGAGCACGTAGCCCGCGAGCAGGCGGTCCATGCCCCAGGCGAACGTGTGCTCGGCGATCGGCGGCACGCCGAGGCGCGCGCGGAATTCCGGATCGAGCGCCCAGGCCACGCGGCTGCGCGCGATCCAGTCCGACAGCAGATCGACACCGGCCGCATCGAGTCCGAGCGCGCGCGCGATCTCGGCAACGCCCAGCAGATCGAGCACCTGTGCGGCGCTGAGCCGCGTCGACGGCAGGTCGATGAGATTCGCGAACGCGAGCAGCAGCGGATGGCCCTGCAGCAGCGGCACGTCGGCGAGGTGATACGGCAGCGCGCCGTGCGCGCGGCCCGCTTCGCCGAACACGGCCGGCAGCAGCGGCACATAGGCCTGGATGTCGGGCGCCATCACGACGATGTCCGACGGCTTCAGGCTCGGATCTTCCTCGCGCTCGCGCAGCAGCGCGTCGCGCAGCACTTCGAGTTCGCGCAGCCGCGTGTGGCAGGCGTGCACGCGCAGGCTGCGGTCCCGGCGCGCGTCGGCATCGCCGGGCACCGGCGCGAGCAGCGACGGATCGAGCTGGCGGATGCTGTCCTGCAGCCGTGCGAGACGATGGACCGAGACCGCGGGCCGTTCGTCCTCGCTGTGGCGGATGTCGACGGCGACATCGTCGTCGCCGGCCAGCGCGAGCATGAAGTGCTGGCCAAGCCGTCCCCAGCTCGCGAGCAGCGGATGGCCGAGGGTCAGGAACTCGCGCTCGGCGGCTTCGGAAAACGCACCGAGCGCGGCGAGGTTCTGCAGATAGCTGCGCTCGGGCCTGAGCCCGGCCCAGTATTCGCGGCACGGATCGGGCACATAGAGCACGACCGGCCGGCGCCGCGCGACCGCGCGCAGCGCGGCGAACTCGGTCGGCGCGAGATGGCTGATGCCGAACACATGCAGCGGTTCGTCGGCGAGCGCGTCCGGCGGCGCAGTGTCGAGCCGGCGCAGCAGCGCGGTCAGGCGCTCGCCGCGGTGCGGCAGCGCGATGCGCTCGCGCACGTCGCGCCACAGCGGCGCGAGAAACGTCGGCGCCGGCACGTCGTCGCGGCCGGCGCTCCAGGCCTGCAGCCAGTCGGGCCGGTAGACGAGATAGCGCACGTAGATCGCGGCGATCCGGTCGGCCAGCTGAAAGCGCCGCCGCGGCGCGTCAACGCCGCGCAGATAGCGCCGCACCGACGCGTCGCCGACCTGCGGCAGCAACTCGTGCACGCGCCAGCGCAGCGCCTCGCGCCGATATGGCCGCAGCGTGATCGCGGTTTCGCCGAGCAGGCGGCGCGCGAGCTGGTCGAACCAGGCGCTCGGCAGTTCGATCGCGATGTTCGCAGCGATGCCGCCGGCACCGCGCTCGCGCGCGATCGCACGCGCGAGCCACTGGCGGATGCCCGGATGCGCCGCGATCACGTCGAAGGGCTGCAGCGGCTGCGCCGGCGGGGCCGCGTCCATCAGGCTCAGCAGCGGCGGCAGCAGCGCCTCCAGCCGGCTGGCGCGATAGACGATGATTCCGTGCTGCATGGACCCGCGGCTCGTGGACGAGCCCGCAGCCTAGCGCAAGCGGGCATGCGATGGGTCTTTTCGCGGGCCTCGCCGCCGGCGCGCCGCGTCGACACGGCGTTGATAGCTGCGCCTGCTTTCCCGGCTACGCTGTCGCCGCCGCCGGCCCGGCGCGCTGGTTGCGGCGACCGGCCGAGCGCTCGGCCGCCCTCGCCCATCGCAACCGCCTGACCTTCGCGCTCGTCGCACTCGCCGGCGTCATGCTGCTCGTGCTCGCGACGTTCTTCGCGCTGCAGTGGCGCGCCAAGCAGCGCCTGCAGGCCGCCTACGAACGCTACCGCGGCAGCGAACGACGCTATCGCATGCTCGCTGACAATTCGCGCGATCTCGTCGTGCGCCTGCGCGCCGACGGCCGGCGGCTCTACGTGCCGCCGTCGGCGAAGAAAATGCCCGGCGGGACGCCCGAAGAACTCGTCGAACCGCGCTCGGCCTGCAGCGAATACGGAACTCGTGCATCCGGACGATCGCGCGCCGCTGCGAGCCGTGCTCGCGCGGCTCGTCGGCGACGAAGTCATCGTCGAGTTCGCACGCCGGCTCGGCGCCTGCGTGCGCGCCGAAGACCCCGTCGCGCGGCTCGGCGGCGACGAATTCGTCGTGCTCGTCGAGGATCTCGAAGGCGCCGTCACGGCGGAAGCCATCGCCGCGAAACTCCTCGTCGCGATGCACGACGACGTCGCGACCAGCGACGGTCCGATCCGCATGACCACCAGCGTCGGCGTCGCCGTCAGCCACGGCCGCATCGATCCGATCGCCCTCGTCGCGCTCGCCGACCAGACGCTCTACGCCGCCACGAGCGCCGGCCGCAATACCTATCGCGTGCGCAACGCGAAGGAATCGGCTGGCGCCGAGGAACGGCAGGTTGCGCCGAGCGCGGCGAACTGCAACATCGCGGCGCTCGCGCGAGCCGCCCCGCATGACGCCACATCCGATGGTTCCGCTTCGCCGCCGAAGATTGGCCGGAAATGCCCCTCTTCCCCTCTTGCGGACACTTATGCTCATTCGTAGCATAACCGCACGTCACGGATAGACCGCGACGCTTCCATCCGCATCGAGGGATTCTCATGCGCTTCGACTATCTGGTTTTCATCGGCCGTTTCGAACCCTTCCACAACGGCCATCTCGCCGTGCTGCGTCACGCGCTGGCCATCGCCGGCAAGGTGATCGTCCTGATCGGTTCGGCCGGCAAGCCGCGCAGCACACGCAATCCCTGGAACGCCAACGAGCGCGACGTCATGATCCGCGCCGCCGCCGGCGCTGACGCGGACCGCCTGCTGCTGCAGCCGCTGGCCGACCATCTCTACAACGAAGCCGCCTGGATCGGCGCCGTGCAGCGCCAGGTCGCCGCGGCGATCGCCGCCGACGGCGGCAGCGAGGCGGCGCGCATCGGCCTCGTCGGCCGCGACAAGGACGCATCGAGCTACTACCTGCGCGAGTTTCCGCAATGGGAACTGTGCAATGTGCAGCATTGTGAAGTCATGTCGGCGACCGAGATCCGCGAGCACCTGTTCAGCGCCGACGAAGGCGGCCAGCTGCTGATCCGCGCGAACGTGCCCGCGCCGGTCTGCGCGATGCTCGAAGCGTTCCGCCGCACCCCTGGCTATGCGCAGCTTTCGCGCGAATTCACGTTCCTGCGCAACTACCGCAAGGCCTGGGACGGCGCGCCGTATCCGCCGACGTTCGTCACCGTCGATGCCGTCGTGGTGCACAGCGGGCACGTGCTGCTCGTGCGCCGCGGCGCCGAGCCCGGCAAGGGCCTGTGGGCGCTGCCGGGCGGCTTCGTCGGCCAGGAAGAGATGCTGCTCGACGCCTGCCTGCGCGAACTGCGTGAGGAAACGCGGCTGAAGATTCCGGCCGCCGTGCTCAAGGGCTCGCTTGCCGGCCAGCGCGTGTTCGACCATCCGGACCGCTCGCAGCGCGGTCGCACGATCACTCACGCGTTCCACTTCGCGTTCACCAGCGGAGAACTGCCGCCCGTGCGCGGCAGCGACGATGCGGCCAAGGCGCAATGGCTGCCGCTCGCCGACGCGCTGAACCTCGAAGAGCAGTTCTTCGAAGACCACCATCACATCCTGCAGCACTTCCTCGGCATGAGCTGAAGCGCGCAGCGCACGTCGCGCGAACGTCGTTTCGCGCCGGCACCGGAAAGACCGGCGGCCGTCGAATTCGCGGAAGGAGATTCCGTATGCGTCACCTCGACAACCTGATCCTCAACACCGACAGCTACAAGGCCAGCCACTGGCTGCAGTATCCGCCGCAGACCGAAGCGACGTTCTTCTACGTCGAGTCGCGCGGCGGCGTCTACGAGCGGACCGTGTTCTTCGGCCTTCAGGCGATCCTCAAGGAGTACCTGAGCAAGCCCGTCACGCATGCCGACGTCGACGAGGCGCGCGACTTTTTCGCCGCGCACGGCGAGCCGTTCAACGAAGCCGGATGGCGCCATATCGTCGACGCGCACGGCGGGCACTTGCCGCTGCGCATCCGCGCCGTTCCCGAAGGCACCGTCGTGCCGACGCATCACGCGCTCGTCACGGTCGAGTCGACCGATCCGGCGTGTTGCTGGCTGCCGTCGTATCTCGAAACGCTGCTGCTGCGGCTCTGGTATCCGGTCACGGTCGCGACGCAGAGCTGGCACCTGAAGCAACTGATCCGCCAGTACCTCGACCTGTCCTGCGACGATCCCGAAAGCCAGATCGGCTTCAAGCTGCACGACTTCGGCGCGCGCGGCGTGTCGAGCGCCGAGTCGGCCGGACTCGGCGCCGCGGCGCATCTCGTGAATTTCCTCGGCACCGATACGGTGTCGGGCGTGCTCACGGCGCGCGCGTATTACGGAGAGCCGATGGCCGGCTATTCGATCCCGGCGGCGGAACACTCGACGATCACGAGCTGGGGCCGCGACCGCGAGGTCGATGCGTACCGCAACATGCTGCGCCAGTTCGCGAAGCCCGGCGCGCTCGTCGCCGTCGTCTCGGACAGCTACGACATCTACACCGCGATTCGCGAGCACTGGGGCAAGACGCTGCGCGAGGACGTCATCGCGAGCGGCGCGACCGTCGTCGTGCGTCCCGACTCGGGCGAGCCGGTCGACGTGGTGATCGCCGGAGCGGGCCCCGCGGGGCTCGCAGCCGCGATCCGGCTCAAGCAGTTGGACCCGAACCTCGAGGTCGTGGTGCTCGAG
>CAMLLF010000277.1 GCA_946480705.1 uncultured Lysobacteraceae bacterium
GCCCTAGCGCAACGAGGCGCAGCAGATCACTGTAAGACGCTGGAAACGGAACGCCGTAGTGCTCGCAGAAGCGGAACACGTAAATCCCGCCCAATACGGAGCACGCCGCGAACGCTGGCTTCATCAAGGGGCCAATATCTCGTAACCAGGCGCCGCCTTGATCGACAAATTCTCGCGGCGAGGATGTTGTCGGAGAAGGGGTTACTGCCACGTCGGACATAGCTTCTTCATCCAATTGATGCTGAGCTGCGAGTGCGCAAGTATACCTTGGGCGCTAAAACATTAAATGGACATTGCTTGGCCGGGTGCGCATTCCGCATAACCACAGATCTGTGTCTCCATCGTGCGGCCACTAGCGATCGCCGGGCGACTGTCTGGGCGGAAGCCAGCCGCGGCGCGAATCGCATCGCTGCCGACGAGCTTTGAGCCGAAATAGGCCACGAACGCGATCGAAGATCACGCGACAGCTCTGCTCGAGGCGCGAGAGTACATGCGGTGTCAGTCTGGCGCGCTGCTCGCGATTGCGAGTTACGTCTTGCCGGGTGTGCTCGCTCTATCGGCCGGCGTGTCTGGCAGGAGTAGAGGGCCTCGACGGCGCGTTCGGGGAATTGTTAGCTGAGTGGCTCGAATCGCTGCGATCTCAACTTGCAGCAAAGCGACCCTGATCAGTAGTTGCTCAAGCGCGTCAACAACGACCGCACCGAGATCGGAATCGCGATGCAAGGTATGGCGAAGCGCGACGGTCCGTTTGCCACGAACCGCGGCAACCATGTCAGAAATATCGCTTAACGAGCCACCGCCAATCGCTTGCCGGACAGCACGGAGCGACGCTTTGGGGTTATTGGTGAGCGCTGCAGCGACGGAGTCCCGCGTCACGAACGGGATGCGCTTGCCTCTACGGGGCTCCGCTAAGTCTTCTTTCCGCATCTTGGTCGCCGAATCGGCACTTGGCGGTAGCGCGGCAGGAAGTCCATGTGAGCAGTCGCATCATTAATTTGACATAATATACATATGCGATCGTTCGGGGGTTCCGATGACGGCCGCTAAGACCCGGAAAATCCGCCGTCGTCGGCGCCCCTGGTTCATCAGCCCCGAGGGGTTTCGGGAGCTGCGCATGTCGCTGTTTCTGAGCCGTGAAGCCTGCGCCGGTGAGCTTGGGGTCAGCGTGCGGACGATCCGGCATTGGGACACTGGCCGAAACCGCGTGCCGTGGTCGGCGATCCGCTTGTTGCGCCTGATGCGTGGCGGCGATCTTGAGCAGCTTTCGCCGGACTGGCGCGGCTACGTGCTGCGCGGCGACACGATCTGGACGCCTGAGGGACATTCGCTCAAGTCGGGCGAGGCCGCGTGGTGGTCGCTGCTGGTGCGCCGCGCACGCGCTTTCGACACGCTGCATGCCCGGCCACCCCCGCCGTCGGCGGGCGGCGGTCTGGCCGAACGTTCGGCCGACCTAGACGAATACGCCCCAAGCTACGAAGCGAGGTTCGCCCCGCCGGACGCCATAGCCGCGCCATCCATCGCCCTGGGCCGCATCCCGCCGAACCAGCTTTTGATGCTGATCGTCCAGCCAGAGCAAGCCAGGTTGCTCATTGAGGCCTCTGCAGCCCACCCCGGCGCCGGCGCAGCCGGCGCCGGGGTGGGCGCTGGGCTTGTCTCTATAACAACAAAGAGGGCGCTCTCAGAAGGAATCAAGCAATGATGCGGGTTTCCGAAGATTTACGTGGGGCCATTTTGGGGCCACAATGGGGCCGGACGAAACGAGGCGTCGGTTATGCCGGAAACCCGGAAATTGAACCTGCGATTGCCGCCCGAGCTTCACGCAGCCCTGCTCGACTTGGCCGAGCACGAGTGCACGAGCGCGAATGCGGTGATGGTGGCGGCACTGCGCAACTGGATCGAGTACCGCTCTCGTCGAAGGTCGTCGGCAGTGCGTCAGCCGTTGCCTGGACACGCTCCGGCCGTCAGGCCGGTCAGCAACAAAAGCGCGGACGTCGTGCCGCGAGTCGGAGCGAACCAGCCCTGCCCGTGCGGCAGCGGCCAGAAGTACAAGCGTTGCCACGGCAAGGCTTGAAGGTGCCGTCCCCGGCTACTTTGCCGGTGTCCGGGGACGGCGGTTGCTCTCACAACCAGGGGTTTAACCCCCGAAGGAATGATCCCATGAAACAGGATCTTGCGGCGGCCTGTCGCTTCTTCAGTATCGACGATGCATTGCGGTGGGCGGCTGCCGCCTACTACGCCGCTAGTCGATCCGTCGAACTGCCCGATGGTCAAGCGTGGATCGTCGACGGCGTTCCCTATGCATCAGGGTTGGACTTTGGCTATGCGTCTCCGGCGGTCTCTTTTTACGATCTGGAAATGAACCGTTTACCGCCGACGACGGCGGCTCAAGACGTCGATGGGGTCGACGCTTGCGAAGGTCAGCACGGCAGTCGACGCGCTATACATATGCGATCAAAACAATGAGTCGCGATCGTCCCATCCTGTCGTGCTCGTTGACGTCTGTCGTCCTCACCCAGGCTTGCTGCATTCGAACGGATGATTGGCGCATGTGACAGCGTTGCGCAGCGCCATGTAGCCGGAAGCGCAGCGTCACGATCGCCGGAGATTAGGTACGGGACTCCGAGTATCTTTAGTTGCCGCGGCCACTACGCCCCGCAGCCCCGCGAACACCATGCGCAATCACGTCATCAGATCCATCTTGTCGGTCTTGCTCGCAGTGTTGTTCGCCGGCTGCGCGACGGTGGCCAGGCGAGACGATCACGTGGCGCGGATTGAACTGCTGGCGCTGCTGCAGACCTTGAATGCCGAGCTGCTCAGCCACGACAGCGCAACGCTGACACTGGAGCGTTGGTGCGGCGACCATCGCCTTGCCACGCCCGCGCGCATCATCGCGCGGCGTACCAACAACCGCGACGAGCCTGACAAGCCTGTTCCCGACGATTTGCGTGCGCGGCTTGCCATCGACGCGGCCGAACCACTGCGTTATCGCCACGTGCAGCTCGCGTGTGGCGAACACGTGCTGTCGGAAGCCGACAACTGGTACGTGCCGGCGCGGCTGACGCCTGACATGAACCGGCAGCTCGACACCACCGAGGAGCCGTTCGGCAAGGTCGTCAAGGCGCTCGGATTCCAGCGCCGCACAGTGAGCGCGGAGCTGCTGTGGTCGCCCTTGCCGGCACAGTGGGAGATGCAACCGGAGACCGCATCCGCCCCCTCGCCCACGGCACCGCTGCGCATCCCCCCCAGCGTGCTGCGCCATCGTGCGGTGTTGTACAGCGCCACGCAGCAGCCGATCAGTGCGCTGGAAGAAACCTACACCTCGGCACTCTTCCGGTTCGGGCGCTGGCGTGCGTGGTTGCCCTAGGGCAACCGCTCTTCAACCCTATGCTCGTCCCAGGACAACAATCACGGGTTGTCGACGGCCCCATGGATGGCGCCACCCTCCGCTAGAATGGCCCCCCGCTGCCGTCGAGCACGCCACGCCGCTGCGTCTGTCGCATCGGCGGCGCTCGCCACCAACACAGGACGCCGGCTGTCGATGGAAACAGTGTTGTTGCTCGGAGTCATACAGGGCGTGATCACCGGGCTGGGGTTGCTGTTCTATGCCGGACGCAGGAATGGCTCGCACTGGCTGGCTTTTGGTGTACTGGCGCTGTCGCTGACCCTGCTGCGACTGTGGACGCACGCGGCCGGGCTCGAAGCGCATTGGTGGCTGCGGCGGCTGCCGCTCAGCTTCGATCTGGCGATCTTTCCACTGTTCTACCTGTACGCGCTGAGTCTCACGGCGGCTTCGGCCGCATCGATCCGTCGCGCGTTCGCGTGGTTGCTGCCGTGGACGATCTTCATCGGCTATTCCGTACTCGTCTACGCGGCGGCTACCGGAGAATCGAGCGTTCCGCAGATGGATGCGGTCGCCGGGCAGTGGCACTACCGGCAGCTCAAGCGGATCGAGGATTACCTGACGATCGGAATCAACACCGCGCTGGCGGTGCTCATCTGGTCGCGGGTCAGTCGCCACTACGCCCGCATCGTGAACTGGTTGCCCGAGCGGTTCGCGGATCTGCTGCGCGTGTTGAAGACCGTCATGGTCCTGGTGCTGGTCACGGCCATCATCAACCTGATCAGCTTTTCGGCAGAGCACCTTTTGGGGCTCGGCGATCGCGGTGTTTTCAGCCACGCGGCCCAGGCCTTTTATGTCGTGCTGGTGTACACGGTCGGAATCGTCGGCTTCCGGCTGAAGGATCTGCCGCAGTTTCCGGATGCGACGACCGGGTCCGTCCCGCCTGCCCGGCCGGATCCGCGCACCGATGATGCGTTCCAGAAGCTGCAAGCACTGATGCAGACCTCGCGGTTGTTTGCCGAGCCCGATCTGAATCTCAACGATGTCGCGCAACGCCTGGGTTGGACCGCGGCCGAAACCTCCCGGGTGATCAAGGAAGGCTCGGGCAAGCACTTCCGCGCTTACGTCAATGAGTTCCGCGTCGAGGCCGTCAAGCAGAAGCTGCGCGATGCCGACTACCGCAGCGTGTCGGTATTGGCGATCTCGCTCGAAAGCGGTTTCAACTCCGAATCGAGTTTCTATCGCGTATTCAAGGCTGCAACAGGCCTGTCGCCCACCGATTTCCGCCAGCGGCCCTAGCCGGAAACGGCCTCCCATCTTTTTCCGAGAGCATCCATTTCGCCGGCGGGAAGCCTGTCGGCCGTGGCTGGGGGAGCCTGAGCGCTCGTTTCCCAGGAAGAGCCACCCGATGACACCCAGCCATTCCGGTTCGCGCCGCGCCGCCGCCCTCTGTGCGGCGCTGCTGTCTCTCGTGTCCGGCTGCGCGTCGAACACGCGCTCGCCCGGCCTTGCCGATTTCCCGAGATCCCCGCACTGGAATGCGCCCGCCATCGCCCAATTGACGAGAGACGCCCCGGAGCATCGCTCCGATGCATTGATTATCGCCAAGGGTGATCAGCTGATTCTTCGCCAAGGTCAGACCGTCGCGAAGATCAATACGCATTCGGTCCGCAAGAGCATCATTGCGGTGCTCTACGGCATTGCCATCGACAAGGGCCTCCTGGAGCTCGACGACAGCCTCGAAGCGCTCGGCTATGACGACCGGGAAACGCCCCTGACCACCGTCGAGAAGCAGGCGACGATCCGCGACCTGCTGACGTCGCGATCGGGCATTTATATCGATGCTTCCGGCCAGAACTGGCAACGCCCGGACCACGCGTCCCGACCGGGCGAAACGTTCTTCTACAACAACTGGGGATTCAATGCGCTCGGCGAAATCCTCGAACGCGAGACGGGCATGGGGCTGGGCGAGGTGATCGCCGCGTGGCTGGCGAAGCCGCTCGGAATGCAGCGCTTCACGCCCGCGGATGTCGATTGGGACAGCATCGATGGATCGAGTGTCCGCCAATACGTCATCTACATGAGCGCCGACGACCTGATGCGCTTCGCGGTCCTCGTGGCCGACGAAGGCAACTATCGCGGCAAGCAGCTGGTATCGGCGGAGTGGATCCGCGACATGACGGCCATGCACTCATCGACCGCAACCGATCCGAAAGACGCCTTTGGCGGAGGGTTCTTCGACGGATACGGCTACCTGTGGTGGGTGCGTCACCAGAACGGACGGCGCCTGATCTGCGCCGACGGCTGGGGCGGGCAATACATCATCATCGATCCGGAAACCCGTCTCGTGATGGTCAATCGCCGCAACACCGGCACGCATCTGTTGGCCCAGGGTTGGTTCCTGTGGCGTGGTGTCGAGACCGATCGCGCGTACATCTATGCCCTGTTCGAACAGGTCAACGGCTTGCTTCAGACAGATGGCGCGCGAGCGCGAACGACGCCTTCGGCGACAGCATCAGCGTCCTGCGCCTCGGCCGCGTGGTCGGCCTGCGCGTGCCGGTAGCCCGCGAAACGGTGCGCAGCATCGGTGGCT
>CAMLLF010000278.1 GCA_946480705.1 uncultured Lysobacteraceae bacterium
GGATCGCTTCGTTCATCGCCCGCGTCGCAACGGCCGCCGCATTCGCCTTCTTGTATTCCACCGCATTCTAGCAACGCTCATGTCCGTGACGGCAGCAACGCCACCCGAATCCCTGTGCCTGCTGCGCACTTCCGCGCTCGGCGACGTCAGTCACGTCGTGCCGCTCGTGCGCACCGTGCAGGCGCACTGGCCGCAGACGGCGCTGACCTGGATCGTCGGCAAGCTCGAAAACAAGCTCGTCGGCGATCTGCCCGGCATCGAGTTCGTAGTGTTCGACAAAGCCAAGGGCTGGGACGGCTATCGCGCCGTGCGCCGCGCGCTGAACGGCCGCCGTTTCGCTGCGCTGCTGCACATGCAGGTCGCGCTGCGCTCGAATCTGCTGAGCGCCCTGATACGCGCCGACCGGCGCATCGGCTACGACCGCGAGCGCTCGCGCGACCTGCACGGCCTGTTCGTGAACGAACGCATTCCCGCGCGCCGCGGCGAGCATGTGCTCGATGCGCTCGGCAGTTTTCTCGAGCCGCTCGGACTCGCGCAGACCGCCGTGCGCTGGGATCTGCCCGTGCCCGCCGAGGCCGAAGCGTTCGCCGCGCAGTATCTGCCCGGCGACGAGCCGACCCTGATCGTCAGTCCGTGTTCGAGCCACCGCCTGCGCAACTGGCGTCCGGAACGCTATGCCGCGGTCATGGATCATGCGGCGCAGCGCGGCTGGCGCGTCGTTCTGTGCGGCGGCCCGAGTGCCTACGAACGCGAGTTCGGTGATGCGATCGCGGCAAAGCTCGCGCGATGCGCGCCGGTCGATCTGATCGGCAAGGACACGCTCAAGCAATTGCTTGCGCTGCTGCGCCGCGCCGATCTCGTGCTGACGCCGGACTCCGGCCCCATGCATCTGGCCAACGCGATGGGAACGCCTGTGCTCGGCCTGCACGCGGCGAGCAATCCGCATCGCTCTGGCCCGTATTCCGACCGGCGCTGGTGTGTCGACCGCTACGACGCCGCGGCGCGGCGTTTTTGCGGCAGGCCCGCGAGCGAGCTGCGCTGGGGCACGAAGATCGAGCACGAAGGCGTCATGGATCTCATCGAGACCGATGCGGTCCTCGAGCGCTTCGACGCGTTCGCGCAGACACGCGCCGCGCGCTGAAACGCGTCAGCTCTTGTAGTTCTGGTACGACTTTTCCTCGATCAGCTGCGAGCCGAGCTTCAGATTGATCTCGCGCTTTATCGCGGCGCGATCGTCGTTCTGGAAATAGACGGCGCGCGCGAGTTCGATGAATTCCGCATCGAACGCCTGCGCCTTTTCCTTGAGGCGGATGCGGTCCTCGATATCCCAGAGCGCCTGATTCACGGCCTTCAGACGCGTGCGTTCGGCGGCGATGTCTATCGCGGCCGCGGCGTCGTCGCGCCAGACGTCGTTGAGCAGGTCGAGTTCCTTGCGCACGTTGGCGAGCTTGGACGGATCGGCGATCTGTTCGGACTTGATCTCGAGAATCGTGATCTTGTCGATCAGTTCGCCATGGGAGATCGGCGTGGTAATCAGCGACATGGAAAACGCATCCGCGGAGCGAAGGATGCGAGCGTAGCCGAAACCGCGGCGGCCCGGATCCGGTGGGCGGGAACGAAAAACGAAAACGCCCCGCGAGGGGGCGTTTTCGTCGTTGCTGGCGGAGAGGGTGGGATTCGAACCCACGGTACGCTTACACGTACGCCTGATTTCGAGTCAGGTACATTCGACCACTCTGCCACCTCTCCGGAACTGTCGGCCTCGCGGCCGGCCTCGCCGGTGGCACGACGAGGGGCGCGAATAGTACGGGCAACGCGCGACGGATACAAGCCGGCCGCCGCCGCCGCATCGGCTGACGCGGATTTCCGCCATATCGCGTATTCCTTCCCTGCAGATTCGGACGACAGGACCTGCGCTTGCCTCGGGACGGCGCCCGGCGGCATGCTATGACCCAGTTCGTTTTTCGCCTGTGCCACCGTTTTCTACAACGCCGGCGCCGTGCGTCTGGCGATGGCCACTGAACCCGAACCAGGCTGCGCGCATGATCGAATTCGGACACAGCTCCCACGTCGGCCTGCGCCGCGAACACAACGAAGATACCTATTACGCGGATCCGGAGCTGGGTCTATGGCTCGTCGCCGACGGCATGGGCGGCCACGAGCACGGCGAGGTCGCCAGTGCGATCGCACGCGACACGCTGATCGACGAAGTCCGCAAGGGCACGCCTATCGGCCGCGCGATCCAGCTTGCCGACGAGGAGATCATCCGCCACTCGAGCCGACGTGCCGAGGCGCTGCCGATGGGCACGACGGTCGCCGCGGTCAACGTCAGCGGCGACAATTTCGAGATGGCCTGGGTCGGCGACAGCCGCGTCTATGTCTGGAACGGCGCGCTGAAGCAGCTCTCGCAGGATCACTCCTACGTGCAGGAGCTCATCGAGCAGGGCGCGATCACCGCCGAACAGGCACGCACGCACCCGCACCGCAACGTCGTCACGCAGGCGCTCGGCGTGACCGATCCGCAGAGCCTGCGCGTGGAGACCATCACCGGTACGCTGCAGCCCGGCATGCAGATCCTGCTCTGCAGCGACGGACTCACCGAAGAAGTGGAAGACGCGCAGATCGCGACGATCCTTGCGCGCGCGGAACTCTCCGCACAGGAATGCGTCGACCATCTGATCCTTGCCGCGCTCGACGGCGGCGGCTCGGACAACGTCACGGTGGTGCTGATCCGCCGGCGCTGAATGACCTTCGCGCAGGTTGGGGCGAGCCACGGGCGAAGCCCAACATCGAGGCCGTGCCAAAAGACGACCGCCGGGCGATGAATCGGCTCTGTCGCTGACGCACCTTCACCCGAGGTCCGGGTTCATGCGCAACGAACGCCGATACCCCGCCTTGAATGCGGCCAGCGGAAATCCCGCGATGTCGGGCTTCGCCTGCGGCTCAACCCAACCTACGGTCTGAGCGTCTTCAGCGCCGCCTGGAAGCTGCCCATCGAATAGCCGTTCTCGTTTTTCAGGACCGCATAGACGCCGTCGAGCTTCGTCTTGAGCGCGTCGGCGCGAGCCTTGTCGATGACGCCGGTGTTCTCGAAGGCGACGATGACCGACTGCGCCGCCATCGCGGCCTGCTCCGCGGCGTCGTAGTCGCGGTATTCGCCGCGCGCGGCATCGGCTTCGATGTCGCCGAGAATCGCCTTGAGACTGCCTTCGTCGAAGCGATGCTGCGCTACGCGCGGCAGCAGTTCGGCCAGCGTCGCGCGCAGGCGCCTGGCTGCCGCCAGCGTCGCGTCACGGCTCTCCGTCGTCGCGCGATGCAGCGCGCGCGTCTGTTCGAGCACGCGCGCCTCGGCCGCCGTGTCGACCGCAGCGAGCACGTGGCGGAACATCACGAGGTTCGCGTCATAGAGGCGCACGACGCCGGGTCCCAGTCCCGTTCCCTGACGCGGTCCCCAGCTCTTGTCCGACATGCGCTTGTGGCACGCGAAGCAGTTGAACAGCACGAGTTCCGGGAAGATGCCCTGCATGCCGGCCTTGGGATCGGTCAGTTGGTCGAGCAGGTTCGCCGCGGCGACGCCCTGCCCGACCGCCCAGTCGCGTACGCCGCTGAATTCGCCCTTGCGTTCGATCCAGTCGGCGTCAATCGCGTAGTGCGGCCGGCCGAGCCAAGTGAACGTGTCGAGTTCGAACGCGAGCCGGGGATGACCCGCTCCCATGATGCGATGCGTGATCATGCGGTCCTTCGTGCCCATGTGACACGACAGGCAGAGTTCCGCACGACGCACCGGGTCGTCGGTCGCATACATGCCCTTGGCGAGATTGTCGGCATGCTTGACGCTCTTGTCGGCATGCGCGTTGAGCCACTGTTCGGCGCCGCCGTGGCAGCTCTCGCAGCCGACGCCGTCGCTGATCTGGAAGCGCTCGCCGCGCTGTGCCGCCGGTACGTTGTCGGCATGGCAGTCGAGACAGATCTTGGCTTCGGCGGCACTGCCAGACCGCAAATTCGTTCTGCATCACGTGGGAGTCGCGAAACACCTGCGACGCACCGTGACAGACGCTGTTGGAACAACTGGCGACACCGAGATGCCTGTGCGCCGCGATCGCATCGACCGCCGAGGCGGACAGCGCACCGGGCAACAGGAACACGCACACGGCAACGATCCACGTACGCAGTTTCATCGCCGAACTCCCCATTCGAGCGAACACCCCTGGCGGCTGCTGGGTGCGCGGAGCGATTATGCCACGGCCTTCGCAGCGGGAATTGCGGATCGCGCCGGTCTTCCGGGCGGCCCTCCGGGCAGCTACTACGCAATCCGGCAGCCGATCCTGACAGCGCGGGCCTCGGGTCAGGCGGGAACGGCATCCAGGCGACGCCAGACGCAGCCGCCCTTGCTGGCCTTGTCGATCGCGGCGAGCCGCGCTTCGTGGGCCGCCGTTTCCTCGGCGTCGGCGTAGCGCACGAGCACGGGCGGGCGCTCGCCGCCCAGGTGATCGGCGGCAAGGCGAACCTCCTGCGTCTCGGCCTCGATCGCGAAATCGAGCGCCCCCTGCCCCGCGGTCAGCGCGAGATAGACGTCGGCGAGGATTTCCGCATCGAGCAGCGCGCCATGAAGCTCGCGATGGCTGTTGTCGATGTCCAGCCGCTTGCACAGCGCGTCGAGACTGTTGCGCTGGCCCGGATACATCTCGCGCGCGAGCGCCAGCGTGTCCAGGACGGTCGCGTGATCGCGCAGCCGGCCGTATTCCGGACCGAGCCGCGCGAGTTCGGCGTCGATGAAGCCTACGTCGAATGCAGCGTTGTGGATAATGAGTTCCGCGCCGCGAATGTAGTCGAGGAACTCCGCGACGACGTCGGCGAAGCGCGGCTTGTCGGCGAGGAATTCGATGCTGATTCCGTGCACCGCCTGCGCACCCGCGTCGATGTCGCGTTCGGGATTGAGATAGCGGTGGAAGTGGCTGCCGCTGACGCGGCGCGACATCAGCTCGACGCAGCCCAGTTCGATCAGGCGATGGCCGCGCGCGGCGTCGAGGCCCGTGG
Organism: uncultured Lysobacteraceae bacterium; assembly: GCA_946480705.1. Next base: position 5,038 of record CAMLLF010000278.1, read on the forward strand.
TTTCCGTGTCGAGCACGATCTGGCGCATCAGCGTTCCTGCTTGTGCCGCTCGGCGGCCTGACGGGCCGCACGGTCGACGCGTTCGTTGTCGGGATGGCCGGCGTGGCCGCGCGTCCAGAACCATTCGACGCGATGCCGGGCCACCGCGGCCGCGAGGCGCTCCCAGAGATCCTGGTTCTTGACCGGCTTCTTGTCGGACGTGCGCCAGCCGTTGGCCTGCCAGCGTGCGAGCCATTGCTGCATGCCCTGCTTGACGTACTGCGAGTCGGTCGTGATGCGCACGCCGCAGGGCCGTGTCAGGGCTTCGAGCGCGGCGATCGCGCCCATGAGTTCCATGCGATTGTTGGTCGTCTCGGCTTCGCCGCCCGAGATGACTTTCTCGACGCCGCCGTAACGCAGCAGCGCAGCCCAGCCGCCCGGACCGGGATTGCCGAGGCAGGCGCCGTCGGTGAACACGTGGACCACGGAAGAATCGCTCATGCGCTCGCGCGTTGCGTACCCGACGCGAGGTTGGCGCGCACGGGGCGCGGACGCAGCGCGACCGGCAGCGTGCGCGCGAGCGCCGCGGCGCTGCGCTTGCGCGCGATCAGCATCCAGCTCGGCTGGAGCGCCGGCGGCACGTCGAAGCGCAGACCGCCGGCCGCGAACGGCGCATGACCGACGCGACGCTCGGCATAGACGTCGACGCCGCACCGCGACAGCGCGCGGCGCGACGACGCGGCGGAGGCGAAACGCGGCGCCTCGGCGCCGCGGCCCTGCCAGGCGAGCCAGGCGCGAGAGACCCCGTAACGCGCGAAGCCGATGACGATCGCGATGCCGCCGGGTTCGAGTACGCGGACGATTTCCTCGCGCAGAGCGGCGGGATCGGCGAC
>CAMLLF010000279.1 GCA_946480705.1 uncultured Lysobacteraceae bacterium
CGCATACTGCTCCAGCGAGAGCGCGGGAATCGGCACGACCGCCTCCCCGACCGAGCGCACCCGCAGCACGTGCGCGCCCGGCGCGAGCCCGGCGAGACTCAGATATCCCTGCAGGCCGCGCTGGCCGAGATCGCGACGCTCCGCGGTGACGAACGCGGCGAGATCGGCGGGCTTGTCGTCGATCGTGACCTCCCACAGCCCGGCCAGGCACCGGCGACGCGCGGCGGAATCGACCGCCTGCGGGCATTGCACGCGCAAGACGGCATTGTCGCGTTCCGGCAGGTAAGGCAGGAACAATCGCAAATGACCGTCGGCGATCATGTCGGCCGGAATCAGCGGCACGCGCGCGAGCGCGTCGCGCTCGCTACGCAGATTCGCATAGTGCGCACTGCGCAGACCCTCTTCAGCATCGGTGTCGCCGAAATAAGCGTAGCTCGACACGAGCGCGAACTCGCGCACCGCACGTTCCTGCACGCTGCCGAACACGGCGCTCGACAGAAGCAACAGCAGGAAGGCCAGCGTGAACGTACGTCTCGGCAGATTGCTTTCGAGCGAGAGCTGTACCGGCAGCACGAGGCGCTGCGGAAACAGGATGCCCTGCAGGTAGATGAGTTTCTCGACGACCGTGCGCCGCCAGGCCGGGACGGGCCGCTGCTGCCGGCGTGCAAGCCACGCGCTGTCGAGTGCAAGCAACGGCAGCACGACGATGAGCGTCAGCACGGCGAACACGGTCGAGGCGGAATCGGTCGCGGGTTCAGCGGACTGGCCGGCCAGGGCGGCGAATCCCATCGCGAACAGGGTCGCCACGACGAGCAGGACCCCGATCCACAGCACCGACAGCGCGACCAGGCTGACCAGCGCGAACACGATAGAGGCGACGCGGTCGGCCGCATCGATCGCGGTATCGAGATCCACGACGGTGCGGCGGTGGTAGTCGCGCGTGATCGGCCCGATGCTGCGGATCTCGTCCCAGCGGATACCGGCGGGAAACGCCGCCTTGAGACCGATCAGGCCGACCCAGTAGGCGCGCACGGCCAGGTGCAGCAGGAACGCGCCGGCGAGCGTCATGCTGAGCCCGCTCCCGAGCTGGAACGCGAACGCGAGCAACAGGTGACGCTGACCCTCGGCGTGCACCTCGACCTGGACCCAATGGTCGAACAGCCAGCCGGGCAGCGACAGCAACGCGAGCAGGCTGATGCCGGAGATGATCAGCTCGAGTTCGTCGGTGCGCTCGCGCAGACTTTCGAACGCAACGCGCCGCTGTGTCGCGGCCAGCGATTCGGTCGATTCGACGGGTTCGTGGTTCACGCCGGGCTCCGGCTGGCAAACGCGGAGTGTAGCGGCAGAGCCGTCAGGAGCCGGCGTTTTCGGTGCCGGCGCCGCTGAGGCGCCGGCACTGGTATTCAGTCGTCCTGCGTCGCCGCCTGGCAGCCGACGAGGTCTTCGTCGTCGATGACCCAGGTGTTGCTGGTCGCACAGATGCCGACGTCCTCGACGATGCACTCGTCGCCGTCTTCATCGACCAGGCGCACGTCGTAGGCGCGGCAGGGAACGCCGGTCAGCGTGAAGCTGTCGCCCGTATTCACGGTGTGCTTGCCGAGCTGGTCTTCGCCCCATTCGCGCTCGTCGGTCGGCGAAAGGAACAGCTGATGAATCGCCCAGGCCGACTTGTTCTTGATCACGATCTTCGAATCGGACGACTCGGCGACAACCTGACCGGAGGCGGCAACCATACCGGCGAACGCGAGCAGCAAACCAGAAAATTTGGTCACGTGATTTCCCCTCGATGCGCGACATGCGCGCGCGCATTGTGTGACGGTGATCACGAGCCGTGCAACGGGGATTTACCGGACGAGAGGCGTATGCAATTCCCTGAACGACGAAGGCGCCATCGGGCGCCTTCGTCGACTCGTACCGGGTTGAACGCGACGGTCAGTGAGCCGGCGCCGCCACCAGCGAATAGCCTTTGAGTCGCGCCGCGAATTCCTGCAGCGCGCGGATACCGCTGGCTTCGGCTTCGCGGCACCACTGCTTGAGGCCTTCGAGCATGGCTTCGCCGTTGCGGCTTTCCATCAGTTCGTGCAGACGGCCGCGGTATTCCATGACGGTCGCCATGGTCGGACGCTGGCTGACCCACTGGCCGAGACGCTCGCGCGCTTCGCTGTCGAGCCAGCGGCCGCCGTTCGACAGCGACCGGCGCAGACGGCGCGGCAGATCCTTGAGGTTGTTGCCGGCCTGGGCCGCCTCGTCACGCAGCGTCGGCAGCGTGACGCCGCCGAAGTAGTCGGTCATGATCGTGTCGCTGTCCGGCAGATGCACGTTCGGACGCACGTCGAGCGACGGCGCGACGCGCAGCACCTTGGCCATGCCGACGGACTCGAACGTCTTGATCGCCATCCAGCCGATGTCGAGCTCCCACTTGCGCAGCGCGAACTTCGACGAGCTCGGGAACGCGTGGTGATTGTTGTGCAGTTCTTCGCCGCCGATGATCAGGCCCCAGGGGCTCAGGTTCGTCGCGGTGTCGTTGCTCTCGAAATTGCGATAGCCCCACCAGTGGCCGAGACCGTTGACGACGCCGGCCGCCCAGAACGGAATCCAGATCATCTGGCAGGCCCAGATCACGACACCCCAGAGACCGAACAGCGCGAAGTTCAGGAACAGCATCAGCGTCGGGCCGACTTCCGGCATCGGCGTGTAGACGCGGCGCTCGATCCAGTCGTTCGGCGTGCCGAGTCCGTACTTGTCCATCGTCTCGGTGTTGCGGCGCGCCTGGCGATACAGGTCGACGCCGTCCCAGAGCACCTTCTTGATGCCGTAGATGACCGGGCTGTGCGGATCCTCGTCGGTCTCGCATTTCGCGTGATGCTTGCGATGGATCGCTACCCACTCCTTCGTGACCATCGCGGTCGAGAACCACGTCCAGAACCGGAAGAAGTGATTGAGCACCGGATGGAAGTCGACGCCGCGGTGCGCCTGACTGCGATGCAGGTACAGCGTCACGGAGAAGATCGTCAGCTGCGTGACGAGCACGAAGTAGGCGATCAGCCACGGCCAACTGGCCTGGAGCAATCCTCCGGTCAGAAATTCGATCACGGCGTTAAACATAGGTTAAGGAGCCAGCGAGAAAGGGGAAGGCGGAACAACGACTATACGCGACGCTGTTTGTGGGTACTACGTGAAGCAATCCAAGTGCCACATGCGCAAACGTTCGTTTTTGTTGCGATTCTGAACGCAGCGCTTGTGGCGCGCGCGGCGTCTTGGCCACAATCCGCCGCCTGTGACCGCCCCCGCCTCCGCTCCCGCGCTTCGCATCGATCGCATCTCGCGCACACTCGCGGGGCGCAGCGCCGTGAGCGCGTTGAGTTTCGAGATCGCGCGCGGCGAGGTGGTCGGCCTGCTCGGGGTCAACGGCGCGGGCAAGTCGACGACGCTGCGCATGGTCGCCGGCGTGCTCGCCCCCGACGAAGGCCAGGTGCTGCTGGCGGGCGAGGATCTCTACGACTATCCCGAGCGGGGCCGGCGCGGCATCGGCTATCTGCCCGAGCGCGCGCCGCTGCACGCGGAGCTGACCGTCGCCGAATACCTGACGTTCTGCGCGCGTCTGCATGGCCTGTCGAGCCGCGATGCGCGCGCAGCGGTACAGCGCGAAATCGGCCGCTGCGATCTCGGCGAGGTGGAGCGCCGCCTGATCGGCCAGCTGTCCAAGGGCTTCCAGCAACGCGTCGGCATCGCACAGGCGCTGCTGCACCAGCCGGCCGTCGTCGTGCTCGACGAACCGGCATCGGGGCTCGATCCGGTGCAGTCGCTGCGCATGCGCGAGCTGATCGGCGAGCTGCGCGCGACTCATGCGGTGCTGCTCTCGACGCATCTGCTCGCCGAAGCCGAAGCCTGCTGCGATCGCATTGCGATCCTGCATCGCGGCGTGCTGCGCCATCTCGATACCGTCGCGCCCGGCGAAACGGCGCGGCTCGAACAATTGTTCCTGCGCATCGCGACGGATCTTCCGACCGAGGCTGTCGCATGAAGACGAGTTTCGTCATAGCCGGCCACGAGTGGCGAAGGCTGCGCGTGCAGTCCTGGTCGTGGCTGCTGCTCGCCAGCGTCGTTGCGCTGCTGGCCTGGGTATTCCTCGAGCGGCTCGACACGTTCCTGCGCGTCCAGGAAACCACGGGCAACGCGGCCAGCGTCGGCGCGACGGCTCAGGTCGCCGCTCCGGTACTCGGCTGGCTCGCGATCGTCATGATCGTGCTCGTTCCGCTCATGGGTTCGCGCGCGATTGCCGGCGAACGCCGTGCGCATTCGCTGAACCTGCTGCTCGCCGCCGGCGTCGGCGACGCGGCGATCGTCGTCGGCAAATGGCTCGGCCTGTTCGCCTGGCTGCTGCTGCTCATGGCGCTCGTCACGCTGATGCCGTTGAGCCTGATCGGTACGACCGACCTCGATCTCGGCCGCCTCGCTGCAAACCTCCTCGCGCTGGTCCTGCACGCGTCGGCGCTGACCGCGATCGCGCTGTACGCCTCCAGCATCACCGCGCAGCCCGTGCTGGCTGCGGCACTCGCGCTGCTGATCAATGTGCTGCTCTGCATCGTCGATCTCGGCGCGCGCGCCGCCGGCGTCAGCAACGGCCTGATCAACTGGCTCGCGCTGCCGACGCACTTCGGCCCGCTCAGCGACGGCGTCGTCGCGAGCGTGGATCTGATCTGGTTCGTCCTGGTCACCGTCGTGTTCCTCGCGCTGGCGTCGCGCCAGCTCGCGGGCCTCCGGAGCACGGACTGATGCGCGGTGGCATGGGCCGGCTCGTGCATGCGCTGCTGGTGCTCGCGGTCGCGGGCTTCGTCGGCTTCCTGAGCACGCGCTGGAGCGCGCGGACCGACTGGAGCGACGCGCAGCGCGCCTCGCTCGCACCGCAGAGTGTCGAGCTGCTGCAACGGCTCGATGCGCCGGTCGAGGTCGTGTCCTACGCCAGCGACGGCGGCCCCCTGCGCCAGGGCATCGCGGCCTTTGTCGAACGTTATCGCCAGCACAAGCCCGACATCGCACTGACCTTCGTCGATCCGGCCGCCGATCCGGCGGCGATGCGCCAGCTCGGCGTTTCCGTCGACGGCGAAGTGGAACTGCGCCATCGCGGCCGCAGCGAACGGCTGCTGCGCCTCAACGAGCGCGAGTTTTCGAACGCGCTGCTGCGCCTGTCTCGCACGCAGGAACGCATGGTCGCGTTCCTTTCCGGCAACGGCGAACGCCGGCCCGACGGCGTCGCCAATGCGGACCTCGCCCAGTTCACCGCCCTGCTGCTCGCACAGGGCGTGCGCTGCGTACCGCTGGTGCTCGGCAGCGGCGCGCGCATCCCCGACAACACCGATCTGCTCGTCGTCGCCAATCCGCGCACGGTCGTTGCCGAGCCGGTCGTCGCCGAAATCGTCGACTGGGTCGAACGCGGCGGCGCGCTGCTCTGGCTGGTCGAACCCGGCGAGAACGCCGGACTGAACGCACTGGCCGATGCCTTGTCGGTGCGCGTGCTGCCGGGCCTCCTCGTCGACGGCAGCGGCGCGAGCCTCGGTCTCGGCGATCCAAGTTTCGTCGTCGCGAGCCAGTATCCCGAGCATCCGATCACGCGCGGCTTCGCGCTGACCACGCTGTTCCCGCAGACCGTGCCGCTCGCGCAGCTGACCGCACCGCGCTGGCAGGTGCAGCCGCTGCTGCGCTCCGGCGCGCAGAGCTGGAGCGAAACCGGCGCGATGCCGAAGGCCGGTGAATCCGCGGCGACGATTCGTTTCGACGCGGATACCGACGAGATGCGCGGTCCGCTCGATCTCGCGTTCGCGCTGTCGCGGCTGTCGCCGCGGCCGGATCGCCGCGAGCAGCGCGCCATCGTCGTCGGCGAC
>CAMLLF010000280.1 GCA_946480705.1 uncultured Lysobacteraceae bacterium
ATGCCCTGGAGTGGTCGCTGCTCGCGCTGCTGCGCGTCGCCGTGCTCGCGTCGCTGTGGGGTCTCGATCCGCGCCGTTCGGATGTCCGCGCGATCGCAATTGTGGACAGCCGCGCTGCAGGTCTTCGCCGATCCCCGTTGGGGCTGCACAACTTCATCCTTGCGTATCGGGAGTCCTCGGCCCCGCCGGTCGACGCGCTCGTCGATCCGCGCCGCACGCCGTGGCCGCACAACCTTCCGCTGGAAGTGCTCGCGGGACTCGGCGTGCCCGGCCTGCTCGCGCTGATCGGTCGGCGCGACGCTGCATCGGCGCGCGGCGTCGCTGTGCGGCACGGGCCGGCCGTTCGCCGACGCGTCTGCGGCAGCGCTGCCGGCGTTCGCGCTGCTCGCGATCACCGGATCGAGTTTCTTGCGTCTATGGGTATGGACGCTGGGAACGCTGCTGCTCGGGCTCCTTGCGCTGATCGCGGACATCGGTGAAATCCAATGCAATCAGCGGCGGCCTGCACCGCGTTCTGTTATCGGGCGGCCTCGCCGCCGCGGCGGTGTGTCACCGGACTGGAGTTCGGCGTTCAAGGCGCAGGGATACTACGGAAATGTGATCTGCGTATCGACGTCGACGCGCTGCCGCAGGCCGCGCCCGGCCAGGAACTCGCGCTTGGCGTCCTCGTGCGCCATCAGGGGCCGGATGCGGCGCACCGCGTGCGCACGATCGCTACGGCGCCGCAACCGAACCATGTGAGCAGCTACGGTTGTACGCCGGCCTGTCCGCAGTGCGCGCTCGCGGATCTTCTGACCGATCTCGTGCAGGGCAACGACCCGATTCATCCCGACTACGAGCCGTCGCTGTTCGCCGACGATTTCGAGCCGGCCGGCCGAGCGTCCGCCGCGACGCACGCTTAACGCGGCAGGACCGGGGCAATCCGCTAGAATGCGGATCCCCCGCGTCGGCGTCCGCCGTCGCGGCCGCGACACCGATTCCATTTCAGCTCGCCCGCGTTGCGCCGCGGTGCGTGGCATTGCGGAAGGACCAGCATGATGTGGTACGTGATCGAGGGAACCGATGCGCCGGGCTCGCTGCCGCAGCGTCTTGCCGCGCGCCCCGCGCACCTGGAACGTCTCGAAGCGCTGAAGAACGAAGGCCGCCTGTTGCTGGCCGGTCCGTTTCCCGCGATCGACGCGGTCGATCCCGGCCCCGCGGGCTTCACGGGCAGTCTGATCGTCGCCGAATTCGCCGATCTCGCCGCAGCGCAGGCCTGGGCCGATGCCGACCCGTACATCGAGGCCGGCGTCTACGCGCAGGTGACCGTGCGCCCGTTCAAGAAGGTTCTGCCGTGAGCGACCGGCTCGACCGCATCCGCTCGGCGCTCGCCTCGCTCGAACCCGTCGAACTCGATCTCGTCGACGAAAGCCACAAGCACGCCGGCCACGAAGGCGCGCGCGACGGCCGCGGCCATTTCCGCGCGCGCATCGTCTCCGCGCAGTTCGCCGGCAGGCCGCCGCTCGCACGCCATCGCCTCGTCTATGCGGCGCTGGGCGAATTGATGAACACCGATATCCACGCGTTCGCGATCGATGCGCGGGCGCCGAACGAAGCCTGAGGAGCCGTCCATGCGTAGAGTCCTGCCCCTGCTGTTGCTTGCGTCCCTGGCCGGCTGCTCCGGCGGCAGCGGCGGCAAGCCGCCGGTGATCCAGTACGCGGGCGGCGAGCCGGTGCTGCGCGTGAACGACCAGCCCGTGCCCGCGGCGCTGCTCGACGAAGTCGCCCGCGGCCGCGGTCTGGATCTGGCGAATCCCGAACAGCGCCAGCGCGCGATCAAGGAACTCTCCGACTACGTGCTGCTCGCGAACGTCGCGCGCAAACAAGGCATGGAAGACGATGTGAACTTTGCGGCAACGGTCGAGGCACAGCGCCTGCAGGGCGTCGCGAACGCGACGATGGCGTTCTACGCGCGCGCCAATCCGATCACCGAACAGATGCTCAAGGCCGAATACGAGACCCAGGTCGCCAAGGCCGGCAGCGAGTCCTACGACTTCAGCCAGCTGCTGTTCGACAACGAAGCCGAAGCGCTGAAGGTCGGCGAAGAACTGCTCGGCGGCAAGGACTGGACCGCCGTCTATGCGGAGTGGCAGGGCAAGGCCAAGCAGGCGCGTGAATTCAAGGACGTTCGGCTCGTGCAGTTGCCCGCGCAGGAACTCGTCGACGCGATCAAGCAGCTAAAGCCCGGCGCATCGACGAAGGTGCCGGTGAAGTCGCAGTACGGCTGGCATCTGCTGCATCTGGTCTCGACGAAGCCCGTGACGCCGCCGGCGTTCGACGCGGTCCGCGCGGAACTGCACAAGCGCATGGTCGCGCGTCAGGGCGAACAGTGGATGCAGAAGATGCGCGGCGAAGCGGTCATCGTCGATCTGAAGGCGCCGAAGGGCGCGGAGCCGGCGGCTGCGGCAAAGCCGTAGTTTTTACGGCGCTCGCGACTTTTCCAGGCCCCGGCCGGTCACCGCGCGAGAAACCCACCCCAAGCGGCAAGCCCCGCGTCGATGCCGTCGCGGCCGAAGCCGACGCGGAAGCGGTCGACGGGCACCGGCAGCAGCGCCGATTCGAACAGGCTCGCCGGAAGCAGCAGCACGCCGGCCTCTTCGACGAGCGCGCGGCAGTGCGCCTCGACGCCGTCGCTGCCGAGATAGCGCGCGAAGCCGACGCAGCCGCCTTCGGGTTCGCGCCACGCGTAGCGGTCGGCATGCGCGGCGAAGAACGCGCCGAGCCTGGCGAGATTGTCGCGGCAGCGCGCGCGGTTTCGGGTCAGCAGCGTGTCGGCGGCTTTCAGCGCGATCGTCGCGAGCACTTCCGACGGTTTCGCGTTGCAGATCGACAGGTAGTGCTTGTAGCGCTCCATGCGCGACAGCAGCGCACGGTCGCGGCACGCGATCCAGCCGATGCGCAGCCCCGGCAGGCCGTAGGCCTTCGACATCACGTTGAGCGAGAGCCCGGTGCGGCAGAACTCGGCCGCCTGCGGCAGGCGCAGGTTCGCGTCGCGTTCGAGGCCGCGATAGACCTCGTCGCTGAAGAAATGGATGCCGCGTTCCTCGCAGATCGCCGCGATCGTGTCGCGCCGTGCGACGACGCCGGTCGGGTTGTTCGGAAAATTCAGCGCGACGACGCGCGTGTTCGGCCGCAGCGCGGCGCGGAATTCGTCGAGATCCGGCTGCCAGCCGTCGCTCGCGTGCAGCGCGAGGCCGGTGACCGATCCGGCGCATTCGAGCGCGAGCGTTTCCATCGACTGGTAGTTCGGCACGCTGACGATCGCGTGATCGTCCTTGCTCAGAAGCACGCGCAGTGCGCAGTAGATGGCTTCCTCGGCGCCGGCGAAGGTCAGCACGTCGGCGGCGTCGAGTCCTTCGTAGCCGGCCGCGATCGCCTCGCGCAGCGGATCCGAACCCCAGGTCTCGCCGTAGCCGAGCGTCAGCCGTTCCCAGCGCGCGCGCTCGGCGTCGCCCGCGAGCGCGAGCAGTTCGTCCATGCCGACGGTCTGTGCGTCGCTCGCGGTCATGTGGTACCTGGCGCGAAATTCCCAGCGGGAAAAATACGCTTCGAGGCGGAAGTCGGGCAGGGCGGTCATGGCGGTCTCGCTGTCGCGATCAGAAATCCAGTTCGAGCGCGGCGCAGAGGTAGTCGATCATCGGCGCGACGCGCTTGAGCGTATCGACGAGATAGGGCTTGAATTCGTCGGAGGTCGCGAACGCGTCGTCGAAGGTCGCCGAGGCGACGAAGTCCTTGCGCCGGATGTCGGCGATGAGTTCGTGATTCGGATCGAAGCCGCGCGGCGGGCGCGTCAGCGTGTCGCCGCCCTGTGTCAGGCGTTCGCGGAACGCCTTGCTCTGCGTGGCTTTCTTCCAGGCTGCGGGGTTGTCGGCGAGGAAGGCGCGGACCTTGTTCAGCGCGTCGGACTGCGGATGCCAGAGTCCGCCGCCGGCGAAGCATTCGCCGGGCTGGATGTGCAGATAGAACACCGGCGCCTCGATGCCCTTGCTGCGCTCGTGGAACAGCCGCGCGCCGGTCCAGGTCTTGTACGGCGTCTTGTCGTTCGCAAAGCGCGTGTCGCGGTGCTGGCGGAACAGCGAGCCGCCCTGCGTGCGCGTGTCGGCGCGATAGTTCGCGCTGATTTTCGCGAGCGGTGCCTGCAGGTCGCCGAGCAGGCGCAGGAACGGTTCGCGCACATTTTCCTCGTAGCGGGTCTTGTTCGCGAGAAACCAGTCGCGGTCGTTGTTGCGCGCGAGATCGCGCAGGAATCTGAAGGTCGCGGGCGTGAAGTAGGCGGTCATGGCGGCGGAAGCCTTGCGGGTTCGGGTCAGGCGGAGAGCGCGTGCCGGCGCTCCAGGCCGTAAGCCTGCAGCGCGTCGAACAGCGTGCCGTGCGCGGACTGCGCGGGGTCGGCGCGCAGCGCGTCGATCAGGGCGAAGTAGTCGTCGAAGGTCAGCGTGGTCAGTTCGGTCTTGCGCTCCAGCCGTTCGCGACAGAACGCCTGCCACTGCTCGGCTTCGCCGGCGCTCAAATGTTCGGGCCAGTTGCGCGCGCGGTAGCGGCGGAACAGTTCGACCAGGCGCGCGTCGCGGAACGCGAAGCGCTGCGACGCGAGCTGCGCCGGCGGCGTCGCGCGGACTTCGCGCAGCAGCCGCTTGTCGGCGTCCTGCAGGAAGCCGCCGTAGAGCGCGAGTTCCGGGTCGGTTTTCGCGTCGTCGTAACGGTTCGCGAATACCTGCTGCAGCTTCGCCGCGAGGCCGGGTACGTCGCGCAGCCGTTGGAGATGGGCGAGGCAGCGCGGCGGATCGAGCGCGATGCGCGCGAGGTCGACGCCACCCAGCGCCGACAGCGGCGCGAGCGCCGGCGACCGGTTGGCGTGCACGAGTTTCAGCGGAATGCGTTCGACGTCCTCGGGCAGATCGGCGCGCGCGCTGAACACGCGCTCGGCGATCGCCTCGGCGTCGAGTTCGATCAGCGGCGCCGGATCGGCGTCGAGGTCGTAGACGATGATCGCGTTCGGCTGCGTCGCATGCACGGCGAGCGGCGCGACCAGTGCGAGGCAGCCGCGGCTCGCCGGAAAGCGCGACGACACGTGCAGCACCGGCGTGCGCCGCGCGACGTCGAGCAGCTCGAACGCGCGCTGCTTGCGGCGCAGCGCGAAGTAGAAATCGAACAGTCTGGGCTGGCGCGCGCGCAGCAGCCGCGCAAGATCGATCAGCGCATGCACGTCCGACAAGGCGTCGTGCGCGCGCTCCTGCTGCAGACGGTTCGCGCGGGCGAGGTCTTCGAGCCGGAAGCTCGGCGTGCCGTCCTCGCGCCGCGGCCACTCGATGCCGTCGGGGCGCAGCGCGTAGGTCATGCGCACGAGGTCGATCAGATCCCAGCGCGAATTGCCGTTCTCCCATTCGCGCGCATAGGGCTCGTAGAAATTGCGATACAGCAGGTTGCGCGTGAACTCGTCGTCGAAGCGCAGCGAGTTGTAGCCGACCGTGCAGGTGCCCGGCACGGCCATCGCGTCGTGCACGTGCGCGGCGAATTCGGCTTCGCGCACGCCGTCGCGCACGAGCTGCTGCGGCGTGATGCCGGTGATCAGCGCGGCCTGCGGATGCGGCAGCACGTCGGGCGCCGGCGCGCAGAACACTTCGATCGGATCGCCGATCAGTTCGAGGTCGGCGTTCGTGCGCAGCGCGGCGAACTGGCACGGCCGGTCGCGGCGCGGGTCCGCGCCCGAGGTTTCGTAGTCGTGCCAGAGAAACGTCGGCGTGGTCATGCGGAAATCGTCGGTCGCGGACGCGGAATCATGCCGGATTCGCGCACGCTGCGTGGGTCCGCCGGTGCGGCATCGATCAGCCGC
>CAMLLF010000281.1 GCA_946480705.1 uncultured Lysobacteraceae bacterium
GATGCGTGCAAACGCAAGCTTGACGCCGAAGCGCGCGAGGTACGCCGACAGGATCATGGTCAGCGCCACATCGATACCGAGCGCGCCCAGCACCGCCGTAACGCCCGGCGGAATTGCCGACCACGAATCGCGCACCCACGTCACCAGCGGGCCCAACACCAGCGTGTGGCTCGTGATGCCGATGCCGAGAAACGTCAACGCCTTGACGATCCAGCGGCCCGCCATTTCGCCGACGAGCCGCGACAGCCCGCCGAACAAGTTTCCGAGAAAATTGTCGATCATCGTTAGTCACTCCCTGCCAGAATTTTGATGCACTTGAGCGCGGCCAGCGCCAGCACCAGCACACGCAGCACCGCCAGAATCTGCGCGAACTTGTCTTGGTACGGGATCGCGTACGTCACGCCCTCAATCGTGATGGCGGGCAGCAACGGAACCGATTGCGCGTAGCCGAGGCCGCTCCCGTCGAACGACACCGCGCCCGCTTCGCGCATGACCTGGCCGGCACTGACGCCCTCGCCTCCCGTGTCCGTGCTGCCCTGCCCGTTGCCTTCGCGTGCGGCCTTGTCGGCACAGCGCTTACGCTGCGCCTCTACGAGCAGCTGCACATTCACCGGATCGCCGCCGCTCACGGTGTACTCAGAAGTACATGCAGCATCGCCGCCGCTCACCGTCGCCGGCGTGCCAGCGGTGCCGTAGTTGTTCGTGATGTTGTTCGTGGTGTTGTTCGTGGTGTTGTTCGTCGTGCCGCCGCCTGCGCCGTTCTGTACCACCGCGCAGCGCGTGGCCCACGTCTGATAAGCAATCTGCGTCAGGATCGCGTCACCGCTTGACACGGGCGGGCTAGAACACGAGCCGCCGCCGCTGCTGGTGTTGTCCGATTCGTCGCCCTCGCCGTCGTCCTCGCCGTTGTCGGGATCATCCGGGGCGCTGTCGTCCTCATCGGGCACGCCGTCACCATCGCGATCGGGCGGCGGTTCGTCGCAACTGTCGGGGTTGTGAGGATCACCGTCCGTGCCGCTGCACGTGTCGCCGTCCGGGTTGTCCGGATCAACACCGCCGACGCCCGGCTCGCACGTCTCACCGTTCGGGTAGTACGTCAGGTACACCCCGTTCATGTCCGACCCACCATAAGGATCGTTGTACAGGCACCCGCCGCTGCAAAACGCAGGCGGTTCCGTGCCCGGCCAATCGTCGTCGTAGAGTTTGATCGTCGTCGTGTTGCCCGGTGGCGCGCACGCGTTCGTCGGCGCCGGGTAGAAGAAGCGCGTTTCGTTATTGCCCGCAGGACACGACAGCGAACCGTTATTGTCGAAGCGAATGCACATCACGTACTCAAAGCCCAGCACGCCCTCGTACGTCGAACCACCGGGCCCGACGCATTCAAACGCGTACCCGTTCGTCGGTCCCAGCACGTTTTCGTAGTAGCCGCGAAACTCCTCGCAGCGGGCCAGCGCTTCGGCCTGCGTCTCTTTCCGAATCGTCGCCTGGGCGATACCGGACACCGCGACGAGTATTAGCGCGGTACACCACAGCGCGAGGCGGTTCATTCGTCCCACCCGGTGCACAGAATGGTCATCATCACCAGTTCCAGCACAAACACGATCAGCCCTTCCATCGTCCTTCCTCCGAAAAAGCAAGGGCGCACCAGCTGGCGCGCCCTGCAGTCTTGTTGCGTGGCGCTGGCCTTAGATGATCTTCAGCGCCTTCAGGCCCCAGCGAACGAGGATGAAGGCGGCGAGCATCGCCACCGCGTACTCGCCGTACAGCGTCACCTTGTCGATGACGGTCTGCGGGTCGAAGTCCGCCGCCGGGGCGGTCTGCGCCATGGCGACGACGGGGACCAGCGAGGCGGCGCCGACGGTGCCGAGCGTGACCAGCTTGTTGCGGAGGTTGTTGAACATGGGTGTTACTCCTTTCGGGGTTTGAGGATGGCTTTCATTGCAGCGAGTCCCGCGACGACAGGCAGCACGGCCAGCATCAGCACGTGCGCCTGCTCAGCCGTCGGCAGCGCGGGGAACACCGACGGCATCTCTTGCCACGCCTGCGTGGTGCAGGTCTGCGACGTTGCGTCCCACTCGACGCACACGAGCACCACGGGCGCGGCCATGGCTTACTTGCCCTTCGGCTGCGCCGCGATCAGGCGGACGCGCTTGAGGCCGAGGTTGCCGTGCTGGTCGGTGACGAAACACGACGGGTCCAGCTGGTACGTGCCGGGCGGGTGTTCCTCGCCTTCCGGGCGGTTGACGCGGAAAACGACGGGGAAGTCGGCGCCCACGTCGAGCGCGGCCTGCTGCTCCACGTACCACTTGCCCTTGTACTCGCGGCGGTTCGTGCCGGTGGCGGATTTGACGATGACGTTCATGCGGGTAGTTCTCCAGTTCGGAAAAGCGCGATCCCTGCCGGGAGCGCGGTTGCTGCTGCGGGTAGGAGACTCACCCACGCCGGCAGCTTCGGCTTGGTGAGCAGTTCGGCGAACTCGCCGAATTCGGTGGCATTGCGGCAGTTGCGGCGCATCACTTCGAGCAGCCCGCCGTACTGGCGGCGCGCGTTATGCATCGCCTTGACGAAGGTGGACTTGGCGCGCTCCACCATCGTGCGCATGCGGAGCGCGAGCGCTTCCACGCAGTGCGCGAACGCCGGGTAATGCCCGGCGAAGAACGCGGCCGGATTGGTCAGCAGTTCGAGCGGGATCGCGCGGTACTTCGCACCAAAGCGCGCTTCCAGCCGCAGCCACGGCGACTCTGGGTCGCCGAGCTGCTTACCCTTCTCGTACGCGCACAGCTGCTGATTGCCGGCGTTCTTGCCGACATAGATCGTCTGCCCGCTGCCGTCCTCGAACCCGGCGAAGCCGAGCGCGGGCGGGCGCC
Source organism: uncultured Lysobacteraceae bacterium (assembly GCA_946480705.1). Next base: position 2,868 of record CAMLLF010000281.1, read on the forward strand.
CGTTCGTCGTGAAAAGCCCGTTGTCATGCAGTGTCCGAACATCGCCCAGGTCGAACACGCCGGCGAAATCATCCAGCGCCACGTCCACGCGCGTGATGCGTGCAAAAGCGCTTTGCAGCTTCGCTGCAAGCTGCGCCCACGCCTCGATGTGGGCGCAGCCCGCGCCTGTCAGCTGGATGCAGAACGTGCCGCGCTGGTGTTCGCCCATGAAGCCGATAAACCCGCACTTCTGCTCGCCGGCCACGAGCCGCACGTGGTGGGCGTAGCCGTGCAGGTACCCGCGCACATCCTCGCTCTCGAGGGAAATCCCCCGGGCGGCGAACGGGGCCACGAACTCGGCGAACAGCGCCTTGGCAACAAGCTCCAGATGGCTTTCCGTCTTGATGCACGAGCGCAGCAGGTCCTGCGCGTAGACGTCGGGCTGGCGCCCGATGAAGTCATCCAGCGACGCGGTTACCGTCAGGTAGTCGATGCACAGCGAAAAGCCAGAGCCCGGGTTTGGAGGGGACTTTAGTCCCCTGTTAGACGAGGGGACTACGGCGCCGGTCACGAGCGCGGCTCCCGCAACAGCTTGGCCATGCGAACGATCGCCGCGCACACCTGCACGGCCTGCACGGCCGTGACGAGCGCAAGCACCGCCGCAACGCCCGGGAAGTAGGTGGCGAAGTCGATCACTTGCGCGCGGCCCGCTGGATGGACTCGGCGTACTCGCCGACCGACAGGAGGCGCGCGTGCGCCAGCTCGCGCAGCTTCGCCTCCGCGCTGTCTCGCGCGGTGCGACGGATGTTGGCATCGCCCGCCATCGTGGCGAGCGCGACTTCCGCCGCCGTGGGCTGCCAACGGATGCGGCGGCGGCTCACAACGCCACCCCACGACCACGCAGCCACGCCGCGAGGCTGACGCCCAGCAGACCGAGGCCACCGAGAAACAGGACTTCCGCGATTCCGTGCATGACGTATCCCCTTGTGGTGGGCCAGCAGGGCCGCGAGGGGAGCGCGGGGGCCGCCTGCTGGCCGTCGCGCGTTGGCGCTGGCCCGGTTGTGCTCAGAGTCACTAAGCAGCGTCGCCGTTATAGTCCCCTTAAGCATCCGTGTAAAGGGGGTCTGAGCAATGTCCGCAACCTACTCGCTGTTTCTGCGGTGGTGTGCTCACAAGAAGCCCGCCAGCGAGCGCGCTGCCATGGAAATCCTTGGGCTCTCACCGGCAACCGCGCAGCACTGGAAAGCGGGCCGCAACGGCTCGCTGGCGGTGCTTGAACGCATGTGCGCCGACCTGGGCGAAGACCACGTACCGGTGGTCATGCAGGCGTTTCAGGAGGCCGCAGCGACCGAGGCCGACCGGAAGGCGTGGAAGCGGCTTGCCAAGCGCCTAGGCGCGGCCGCCGTCGTTGGCGCGGCCTTCCTCGCTGGCGGCGTCACGCCCTCGCCTGCGCTCGCTGGCGAGGCCGCAGAGGCGTGTCCGCCCTATACATTATGCGCACTCAAGCGGCGCCGCCGCCGTGCAAGCCGGGAAACTACGGATACGGCTGGGGCCCGAGGTGGCCCCAGCATGCCGGCCCCTTTTCGCCGGACCCGACGCCTTGAACCTTCCGCCCTGCCTTCGCCCCGGCGATCCCCTCAACGACTGCGCCGCCACGCTGTACGCCTACCGCGTGGAAGCGCGCAGCGATCTGCCGGCACCGTGGGCCGGCTGGAAGCTGCGCGGCGCCGTGCTGGTGTCGCCTGACGGCGATCGCATCAACGTGCAGCGCCTGCGCGGGCTGCTCTTCTCGGAATCCCTGCGCAAACGAAAGACGGCCCCGGAGGGCCGTCGCGTGGTGTCTATCAAAAGCGGTTTGGCAGGGGGCGACGACTGTCACCACACCTTGCCCATGCCGGCGCCGCCGACCGACGCCGGTTCCGTTTGAACCCCTCGCGGTGAAGCGGTCACCGTGGGCGCTCCCGCGCCCACCACAGCCTCCGCGCCCGGGTACGCCCGCGCCGTGTCCGCTTGTTGTCCAGGTGGATCATTCTCCGGCGCCAGAAACGGGTTGTACGGCGCGCCGTTGCGGCTCAGCGCGAGGCACCGATTCCGCTCGAGCAAGTACCGCGTGCCCTGCTCCGTCAAGCACGTACACGAGTCGGCCGAACTCATGCAGTACACGCGCGGTTGGCTCACCGGGCGGCGGTCATCGAACACCGGCGCCGAGTACGGCATTTCCGCGATGCGCGGCTGGAATTGCGCGAGGTATTCGTCGCGGGTTTTCGGCGGTGTCTTCGTCGCCACCACCGGCCCGGTGAAGCGACTCAGGCCACCATTGTCGGGTGCTTGCGCACCCTCCGCCGGCTGGCCTTCGCTCGCCTCTTCCGTGCCCGCTAACGCGGGCTTCATCACGTCGAAAACCATCGAATAGACGAAGTAGCCCGCGAGCAACCCGCACGCCGCGAACAGTGCCGCCGCTTTCTTCCACCGCGAGGGCATCTTGAACTTGCGGGTATGCACTTCCGCGCTTTTGTACGCGCCGTACAACCGCGCCGGGAACACGAATGTCTCGTGGTCGGCACCGTCGCGGAGCTTCATCGACTGCGCGTTGCGCATCACTTCGTCGGCGCGGAAGATCGCGGACCGCTTCATGCCGTGCTTGTTGAGCAGATGCTCGTGCCGACCGACGAGGCCGAGAATGTGCGGATGCAAGTAGCTCGGCTGCTGCGTCAGCAACAACAACCGAATGCCCATGTGGCGAATCGTCTCCATCGCCGTCAGGTACTCGGGCAATTCCTTACCCGACGTGCGCACGTTGCGGAAAAACCGTTGCGCTTCGTCGACCACCAGCAGCGCGCCCTCCGGAAGCTCCTGCCACTTCGTGGGATCCTCCCACGGCAACCAGCCCGCGAGGTTCAGGCCGTTGAGGTTGCAGACGTACACCTGCTGCCCTTCCGCAATCGCCGCTTCGATAATCTCGACAGCACGCAGCGTTTTTCCGGCACCGGGATTGCCGGTCAACAGGTTGACGCTTGCC
>CAMLLF010000282.1 GCA_946480705.1 uncultured Lysobacteraceae bacterium
CGGACCGACTTGCGCGCATCGCCAGCATGCCGCGCACGGTGGTCTGCGGCGCCGCGACGAGGCCGAGTTCCTCCAGGTCGGACATGACGTTGCGGATCGTGGCCGGACTGACGTCGAGACCCGAGGTCCGCGCCAGCGCGCGCGACCCGACCGGCTGCCCGTCGGCCACGTACTGGGAGACGAGCGTCCGCAGCAGCTGGCGCGCGCGCGGGTCGAGCGGTAAGCGAGGATCGTGTCGCGACATGGCCCGCAGCATAGCAGCACCGCCCGGCGCATCCGCAGCCGCGAACGCCGGTTTTTCGCGCGCGCGTCTTGGGCCTTGAGACGCCTTCGCGCTAGAGTGCGCGCCCTCGCCCTGCGCCCGGAAAACGCGATGCTGCGCTCGCTGTACGTCAAGGACTTTGCCATCGTCGGCGAGGCCGACATCGCGTTCCAGACCGGCCTGAGCGTCGTCACGGGCGAAACCGGCGCCGGCAAGTCCCTGCTCGTCGACGCGCTGCTGCTGCTCGGCGGCGGCCGCGCCGACGCCGGCGTGATCCGCGCCGGCTGCGAACGCGCCGAGCTCACCGCCGAATTCGACATCGCCGCCGCGCCGGCCGCCCGCGACTGGCTGGCCGCCGAGGAACTCGACGACGACGGCGCCTGCCGGCTGCGCCGCGTGATCCGCGCCGAAGGCAGTTCGCGCGCCTGGATCAACGGCCGCCCCGTGACGCTCGCGCAGCTGTCCTCGCTGGCCGAACGCCTGATCGAGATCCACGGCCAGCACGAACATCAGGCCCTGCTCGACCGCGGCCACCAGCTCGAACTGCTCGACGCGTTCGGCGACCACGCCGCCGAACGCGCCGCGGTCCGCGAGCCGGCGCGACGCTGGCGCGAGATCGGACAGCGCATCGCCGCGATCAGCAGCGGCGGCGATCACGGCGAGCAGCTCGCGCTGCTCGAACGCCAGCTCGACGAGCTCGATCGTCACGCACTCGGCGAAGCGGAACTCGCCGAACTGAACGACCTGCACAAGCGGCTCGCGAACGCGGGCCAGCTCGTCGCCGGCAGTGCTGCGGTCGCCGATCTCATCGACGGCGACAGCGAGTTCGCGCTGCGCCGCTCGCTCGCGCGCGCGCGCCAGGAGCTGGCCCGTCTCGCCGAACTCGACCCGGTGCTGGTGCGGTTCCTCGTTGAAGTGGATCAGTTCCCGGCCGTCCGAGAGACGGATGGCCGTACGGTCCTTGAACGTAACTCGACCCGGTGCTCGCACCGACAGCCGAGGCGGTCGAAAGCCTCGAGATCCAGCTCGGCGAAATCGGCGACGCGCTGTCACGCTATCAGGACGGCCTCGAAGTCGACCCGGAGCGCTTGGCCGATACCGAGACGCAACTGTCGAAACTCCACGAGCTGTCGCGCCGGCACAGGCTGCCGATGGGCGAGCTGAAGATCCGCGCCGAAGAAATCCGCGGCGAAGTCGACGCGCTGCGCAACGCCGGCTCGCGGCTGGAAACGCTGGAACATGAACGCGCCGCCGCGGTCGCCGACTACCGCAGGGCCGCCGAGGCGCTGAGCCGCCGCCGCAACGAGACCGCCGCGCGGCTCGCCGTCGACATTTCCGCGCTGATGGGCGAACTCGGCATGAGCGGCGGCCGCTTCGAAGTCGCGCTGGAGCCCGCCGCGAAGTCCGACCCCGATCCGCTCGGCGCCGAACGCTGCGAATTCCTCGTCAGCGCCAATCCCGGCCAACCGCCGCGCGCGCTGCGCAAGGTCGCCTCCGGCGGCGAACTCTCGCGCATCAGCCTCGCGATCGAAGTCGCCGCGCTCGGTCTCGACGACGTCGGCACCATGGTGTTCGACGAAGTCGATTCGGGCATCGGCGGCGCGGTCGCCGAAGTCGTCGGACAGAAGCTGCGCCGGCTCGGCAGCGCGCGCCAGGCGCTCTGCGTGACCCACCTCCCCCAGGTCGCTGCGCAGGGTCATCGCCACTTCCGCGTGAGCAAGGTCAGCGTCGACGGCCAGACCTTCACGCGCATCGATGCGCTCGACGACAAGTCCCGCCGCGAAGAGATCGCGCGCATGCTCGGCGGCATCGAGATCACGAAGGAATCGCTCGCGCACGCCAAGCAGATGCTGGAGCGCGCGGCACGCGAATAGCGCCGCGTTTCAGCGCATCGTTTCTGTCGAAAAGTCGGCGTGCGCCTCGAACGTGGCGCTGTCGTCGACGTCGCGATTGATGAACAGCGGGCAGCGTACGCACATCCCGGGCTCGTTGCCCGCCACCATGTCGCGCCGGAGCGCCGCGAGCCGGCGGTCGTTCCAGATCGCTTCGAACGGCCTGCCGTCCATGCGCCCGAACGGCTTGTCCGTGTGGCAGTCCGAATACGGAAACACGTTCGAGCGCGCGTCGATGTACAGCGAATCGAACGGTTTGCGGCAACGCACGTGGCAGGCGCCCGTCCCGGCCGCGACCTGCAGACGGACCGTGCGCCTGCCGAGCATGAGCCGGTTGCCGTTGCGCTCGCGCGCGATCACGCAGATCTGCACGGTCCCGTCGGCCGTCTGCGCCGGCAGATCGCGGCGCCGCAGCGTGAACGCCCATCCGGCCCGGTGCGCATGCGGTTCGTCCGAATAGGCGCCGACCACGTCGCCACGCGTCGCGTTGTGGAAACGCGCGCGGCCGAGCGGCACGAGCCCGTCGGCGTCGATCGCTGCGGGCGGATCGCCGGGTACGGGTTCGCGGCCGATGCAGACGTCGGCGATGCCCTCGCGCGCAAGCGCCCAGCCCGAAATCTCCACGCTCGGCGAATAGAAATTCACGTCGCCGTCCGGCGTATCGAACGCGCCGAGAATCGGATGCGGCGGTGCGGCCGCCGCCGGCGCTGCCGGAGCGCCGCGCAGCCGCCGCCACAACGCGGCGACTCTGCCGCGGGCCGGCTGCGGCACCGGCGCGGCGGCCGGCGCCTCGCCGACGCATTGCGAATGCGCGGGAAACCCGTCGACGTCGAAATAGTCGCAGGCGTTCGTCACCGTCACGCTGCCGCCACCGCTTTGCGAGATGCCGCTGATCGTCACCGTCACGCCGAGCGCCTGCGCGCGCTGCAGCGCACCGCGGATGCAGCGGTTCGCGTGCAGCTTGTCGTGCCGGGCCAGCGATTCGGCTTCCATGTCGAGCCCTTCGAACACGATCAAGTGACGGAACGCGACTGCGTCGACGCCGAGCCGCGCCGCGAGTTCGACGATCTCGACGAGTTCGTCGACATTGCTGCGCATCAGGGCCACGTTGAACTGCACGCGCGGCAGCCCGTCGCCGCGCGCGCGTCGTCGGGCCAGCAGCTTTTCGACATTGCCGATCGCGCGTTCGAGGCTGCCGCCGCGCAGGATGTGCGCGTACGTCTCCGCGCGCGCGGCGTGAACCGACACGCAGACTTCGGTGACGCCGGCCTCGACGATGCGCTCCACGAGCGTATCGCTCAGCAGATTGCCGTTCGTCAGGAAACTGATTTCGGGGAACCGATGGCTGCCCGCGATGCGCAGGATCTCGCCGAAATGCGGCGAGGCCGTCGGCTCGTAGGCCGCCGAGAGGACGAGCCGGCGCGTGTACGGCCGGATCGTCGCGGCAATGTCCGCGAAGGTCTCGGGCGCCATCAGCTGCGAGCGCTGATAGAACACCTCGTCGAAGCTGAAGTGGCACATGATGCAGCGCAGATTGCACTTGTTGACGATGTCGACCAGCACCGTCAGCGACTCCGGCCGCAGCTGCGACATTTCCGCGGCCTTGCGCATCACGTCGTCGTCGAACGACGCGAGCTTGGACAGCCAGCCCGATGTTTCGGCGAGGCCGCGCCCCGGATGCGGCCCGATTTCGCGCGGCGCCATGCGCAGCCCCCGCGCGGTCCGCCGCACGCTCGCGTCGAGCGGTTCGGGTAGCTGTTCGTCGGCGTCGGGAGAACCGTGCATGGCGTCGCTCCGTATCAATGCTCTGCCACAACTATCACGTCAGACGCTAACAGTTCATTGCGTCGACGCTAAGGAATTGCCTTGACGGCGCCGCATCGTCGAGAGCGGTCGATTGGCGCACGGGATCACGGCCTGTTAACATCCGCGCCGCTTCAGGTGGCGACTGGCGTATTCGGACGTCCAGACGCTTAAACGGGAAGCCGGTGAACAACCCGGCACTGCCCCCGCAACGGTAAACGAGCACAGCGCGGCAACAGGCCACTGGAACGATCCGGGAAGGCGCCGCGTCGGAAATCCTCCGCTCGTGAGTCCGGAGACCGGCCTTGAGCGGTCCGCTCGCGCTGCGAGCAGGGCCTGGTGGTGCTGCGGAGGGCGGCGCCGCGGCGATCAGCCCCCGGCCTGTCTCCGCTGTCCTCCTTCCGCGAACCGATGTTCTCGCTGTTGCACCGCGCGGGTGAGCGCGGAGGAAGACTCATGCACCGTACGACGCTTTACGCGGCTATTGCCGCGCTCCTGACCCTGCCTGCCGCCCTGCGCGCGGAACCCGCGCCGCATACCCCGGAGCTCGACGACGTCATCGTCACCGCGACGCGCACGGCGGTCACGGTCGACGACAACCTCGCGCCGGTCAACGTGATCACGCGCGAAGACATCGAGCGCCTGCAGGCACGCTCGCTGATCGACCTGCTGCGCGGCCTGCCCGGCGTGTCCGTGTCCAACAACGGCGGCCCGGGCAAGCAGACCTCGCTGTTCCTGCGCGGCACCGAGTCGGACCACCTCCTCGTCCTTGTCGACGGCGTCCGCGTCGGTTCGGCAACGGCCGGCAGCGTCGCATTCCAGGATTTTCCGGTCGACCAGATCGAGCGCATCGAAGTCGTGCGCGGTCCGCGGTCGAGCCTCTACGGCTCCGAGGCGATCGGCGGCGTGATCCAGATCTTCACGCGTCGCGGCGCCGGACAGGGTCTCAATTCCAGCTTCAGCGCGACGCTCGGCAGCTACAACACGCGCGAAGCGACCGCGGGCGTCGGCGTCAACGGCGAGCGCGGCTGGTTCAATGCGAACCTCGCTCATGCCGACACCGACGGCTTCAACTCCTGCCGCGGCCAGGTCACGCCGGGGGCCGGCTGTTTCGCCGACCAGCCCGACGACGATTCGTATCGCAATTCGTCGGTGACGCTCAACGGCGGCTGGCGCTTCGGCGAAGCCGGCGACCTGCAGGCGCATGCGCTGCGCGCCGAAGGCCGCAGCACCTATGACGGCAGCTTCGTCAACGAATCGGTGTACCGCGAACAGGTCGTCGGCACGAAGCTGCGCCTGCAGGCGCACGAGCGTCTCGTGGTCACCGCGAGCGCGGGCCAGAGCCAGGACTACTCCGACAACTTCGGCAACGGCACCTTCGTGAGCAAGTTCGACACGCAGCGCGACAACTACTCGCTGCAGGGCGACATCGGCATCGCCGAGCATCAATTGCTCAGCATCGGCGCCGACTATGTCGACGACCAGGTCGACAGCACGACCGTCTACGACGAAGACTCGCGCACCGTGACCGGCGTGTTCGCGCAGTATCAGGGCAGCGCCGGCGCGCACGATTTCCAGGCCAGCGTACGCAACGACGACAACGAACAGTTCGGCGCGCACACGACCGGCGGCGTCGCCTGGGGCTATGCCTTCGGCGACGGCCTGCGCCTCGTCGCGAACTACGGCACCGCGTTCAAGGCACCGACGTTCAACGAGCTCTACTTCCCGGGCTTCGGCAACGCGAACCTCAAGCCCGAGGAATCGCGCAGCGTCGAGGTCGGCCTGCGCGGCGCGGCCGGCGGCAGCCGCTGGGAACTGCATGCGTTCCAGACGCGTGTGGATGAACTCATCGCCTACGACGCGGCGCTGTTCGCGCCGAACAACATCGACGAGGCGCGCAT
>CAMLLF010000283.1 GCA_946480705.1 uncultured Lysobacteraceae bacterium
GCTGGCGCGTGAACAGCGCGACCTGCTGTGTCGACAGCCCGCGCCGCGACAGCGGCGAGACCGGCTTGTCGGCGACCGGCATGACTTCGAGCGGATTGAGCCCGCGCTCGCGCAGGGTCTGGCGCACGGCTCGCGCAGTATCACCCTGCAGCACGCCGCGCTGCGTCTTGCCGGCGGCGTCGAGGGCTTGGTAGGCGAATGCCGGCACGCGGACGTTCCCGAACGAGGAAGCCCGGATTGTCTACGGAATCCCGCAGGCGCGGTAGCCGGCAGCGCCGCCATTCCCGACGCGGGCGGAATCACGCAAACACGCCGTCCCTGGCGGCCGGCGGCCGAACGCAGGTTGCGGTGAACCAACGGCGAACCGCGACGTCGCCCTGCCCGGCACGAGCGAAACCGCGCCCCACACCCGGCGCGCGGCTTCGCCTCGACGACTTCGGCGTCAGATCAACGTGACCCCCGCCGGCGGCTGCATGTCGGCGACGGTCTTCCAGAACCAGATCAGGTGCCCGGCCGGATCGACGATCGCGAAATTGCGATCGCCCCACCACTGCGTCGTCAGCGGCTGGCTGATCGCGACGCCGCCCTGCACGAGCCGGTCGTGATACGCGTCGACATCGTCGACCTCGACGTAGATCTCGACCGACCCCGCGGTCAGCGTCGCGCCGTTCTGCGGACGCGACAGCATCAGCATCGCACCGGCGCGCTGCACGATCGCGAAGTCGAGCAGGCCGTCGGCGCCGACCATGCCCATGAGGTGATCGAAGCCGAGTCTTTCGAGATAGAAGCTGCGCATCGCGTCGACGGACTCGACATAGCGCAGCGGCATGACGCTGGACGGCTTGGCGGCGGTGTTCATCGGGGTTGCTCCGGTGTCGGTTGCGGTGAGCACAGTGTCCGCCGACACTGACCGCCTTTCATCTACTTTTCGGAGTAGAAATGCGCGTGGCCTGGAACGACTTCGGCCTGCTCGACGACGCCGGCTTCGGCAGCTACGAGAAGCGAGCGCTCGTCGCGCTCGCGGTCCATGGCGTCTGCGACGCCGCCACGCTGTGCCGCGACGGCGACATTCCGACCTCGAAGATCTACGCGGCGATGGAGAAACTCGCGCAGCTCGGTCTCGTCGAGCTGCGCCGCTCGCGTCCGCTGCTCTATGCGGCACTGCCGCCGGACCTGCTCGTCGAGCGGCTCAACGCGATCGCGCGCGAACGCGCCGAAGCCTTCGCGAATGCATCGTCCGAACTGCGCGCCGCGTTCGAGAAACTGCCGCGCCGGCTCAAGAGCAGCCAGGCGCGCGTCGATCTGGCGCTCGGCGCCGAGAGTCACGTGAAGCGCCACCTGAGCCGGCTCGCCGGTGCGAAGCGGCGGATTCTCTCCTACCTCGAAAGCGGCGATCTCGCCGCGATCCGCGCGCAGCGCGAGCAGGGCTTCGACGTGCTCAAGACGCTCGCGCGCGAACGCGAGCGCAGCGGTGCCGAGCATCGCGCGATCTTCGGCTTCAGCGACCGCTCCGCGCCGCCCCTGATGGCCTTCCTGCGCGACTTCGCCGCCGCCACGCGCACGCTCGCCGGCGTGCGCTACAGCGGCGAGATCGGCCATCCGTTCCATGTCGTCGACGACGACATCGTGATTCTCGCGCTCGACCATCCGTTCATCGGCGAAGGCCGCTTCGCGTCGCTGCTCGTGCAGGACACCGCACTCGCCGCGCAGCTCGCGCACGGCTTCGACCAGCTCTGGCAGCGGGCGTTGAAGAACCTGCGGGAGATCCGGGCCTGGCCCGGCAGAGAAAGAAACTAGAGGGAGCTTTTCGCCTCCTCCAGTTCCTACCTGCTCATCTCTATTTTTCTTTTTCTATTTCTTCGCCAGCGTGCTGTTCCGGATCCCATAGCCGAAATACACGACGAGCCCGAGCGCCATCCAGATACCGAACCGCTCCCAGGTCACGAGCGGCAGTCCGGTCAGCAGCCAGATCGAGAACACGATGCCGATGATCGGCACGAGCGGCACGAGCGGCGTGCGGAAGGCGCGCTTCACGTCCGGGCGCGTGCGGCGCAGCACGATGATGGCCGAGCAGATCACGATGAACGCGCAGAGCACGCCGACGTTCACGAGTTCCGCGAGATCGCCGATCGGCAGCGCGCCGGCGGCGAGACCCGTCAGCACGCCGAGGATCAGCGTCGGGCGATACGGCGTGCCGTAGCGCGGATGCACCTTCGCGAACCAGGCCGGCAGCAGGCCGTCGCGCGCGAGCGAGAACCAGATGCGTGCCGCGGCGAGCATGAACGCGAACACGACGCTGATGATGCTCGCGACCGCGACGGCCGAGATCGCCGCACTGACCCAGGTCAGGCCCAGCGACTGGAACGCGTTCGCGACCGGCGCGTCGTTGTTGAGCGTCGTGTAGTGCGCCACGCCGGTGATGACGAACGAGATCGTCAGGTACAGCGCCATCGAGAGACCGAGCGACAGCAGGATCGCGCGCGGCAGGTCGCGCTGCGGATTCTTCGATTCCTCGGCGGCCGTCGTCAGCGTGTCGTAGCCGAACACCGCGAAGAACACGACCGAGGCGGCCGTCACGACGCCGGAAAAGCCGAAATGCGACTTGCCGTCGGCGCCGATGACTTCCGGCGGAATGAACGGCGACCAGTTCGCGCTGTTGATGTAGAACGCGCCGACGCCGATCACGAGCGCGACGCCGATCACCTTGATCGCGACGACGACGGTGTTGAGCCGCGCGCCGGTCTCGGTGCGCACGGTCAGCAGCCAGGCGACGCCCATCGCGACGAGCGCGGCGATCACGTTGAACACGCGTCCGTCGCCCGTGCCCATCGCGCCCTGCGCCCAGACCGGCAGATGGATGCCGACGTGCGCGAGCAGGTTCTGCAGATAGCCGGCCCAGCCGCTCGCGACCGCGGCGACGATCAGCGCGTATTCGAGCAGCAGGTCCCAGCCGATCAGCCAGGCCACGCCTTCGCCGAGCACCGCATAGCCATAGGTGTACGCGCTGCCCGTGACCGGGATCATCCCGGCGAACTCCGCATAGCACAGCGCGGCCGCCGCGCTCGCGATGCCCGCGAGAATGAAGGCCAGCGCAACCGCCGGTCCCGCGTTGACCGCGGCCTGCTGGCCGGCCAGCACGAAGATGCCGACGCCGATGATGCCGCCGAGACCGATCGCCGTGAGCTGCCACAGGCCCAGCGTGCGTCGCAGCTCGCCGCGCGCCCCCGCTTCGCTCTGCAACTGCTCGATGCTCTTGTGACGCGTGATCTGTTGGATGAGGCTCATGGTTCCCTCCCAGGAATCCGGCCGATCATAGCGGACTCGCACCGTTGCGCACGGGTGCCGGACGTTGCCGGCGCGCGCAGGCAGATTGGGTTGAGCCGCAGGCGAAGCCCAACCTACGGACGCTTCGCGCGCAGCGCGTAGAACACCGGCACGCCGAGCAGCACGATCGCGAGGCCGGGCCAGGTGTAGGCCGGTTTCCAGATCAGCAGACTCACGCCGATCGCGCTCGCGAACGCGATGTACAGCGCCGGCAGCCACGGGTAGCCGAACGCGCGATACGGCCGCTCGATGCCGGGCTGCGTGCGCCGCAGACGGAACAGGCCGGCGATCGTCAGCACGTAGAAGATCAAGGTCGCGAGGATCACGTAGTCGAGCAGGTCGCCATAGCGCCCGGACAGGCATAGCACGCAGGCCCAGAGCGCCTGCGCGGCCAGCGCCCAGCCCGGCACGCCCTGCCGATTCAGCGTGCCGGCCTTCGCGAAGAACAGGCCGTCGCGCGCCATCGAGTAGTAGACGCGCGCGCCGGCGAGCACGAGCCCGTTCACGCAGCCGAACGTCGAGACCATGATCAGCACCGCAATGCCTGCGGTTCCCGCACTGCCGAAGGCCGCCTGCGCCGCCGCGACGCCGACACGGTCGGCCGGCGCGTGCGCGATGTCGCCGAGCGGCAGCACCGCGAGATACATCAGATTCGCGATCAGATACAGGCTGCAGACCAGCGCGGTGCCGAGGAACAGGCTCAAGCCCACATTGCGCCGCGGATTGCGGATCTCGTCCGCAACCGACGCCGCGCTGTGCCACGAATCCGACGAGAACAGCGCGCCGACCATCGCAACCGCGATCGCTGCGGGCAGCGCGAGCAGCAACCCGTCCGGTGTCGCCGCGCTGCGTTCCCAGACCGACGACCAGTTCGCCTGCCAGATCTGCGTCTTCGCGCCGAGCAGCAGCCCGAAAGCGATCAAGGCGAGCAGCGCCGCGATCTTCGCGAGCGTGAAGCCGGTCTGTATCCATTTACCATACTGCACACCGCGCGCATTGATGAAACTCAGCACGAGCACGACGACGATCGCGACCAGCTGCGCCGCATTGAGCCGGAACGCGCCGAGCTGCAGCAGCACGTTGTCGTCGCCGAGCGCCGGCACGAGATACGCCGTGAATTTCGCAAACGCGACGCCGACCGCGGCAATCGACCCGGTCTGGATGACCGCGAAGAACGACCAGCCATACAGGAACGCGGGCAGCCGCCCCCAGGCCTCGCGCAGGTAGACGTACTGCCCGCCGGCCTTCGGAAACATCGCCGCGAATTCGGCGTAGCTCAACGCCCCCGCGATCGTCATGAATCCCGAGATCAGCCAGACCAGCACGAAATACGCCGCCGATCCCGTCGTGCGCACGATGTCCGCGCTGACGATGAAGATGCCCGAGCCGATCATCGACCCCGCGACGAGCATGGTGCCGTCGAGCAGCCCGAGCGAGCGGCGGAAACCTTCGGGCTGCGTGTCGCTGACGGTCGACGAGGTCATGCCGGTGCTCCGCGGGGACCGGAGGATCTTAGCGAGCCGGACGGAACACGGACGAGGCGGATTCGTGCGTGGTTGCCGACGAAAAAGCCGGATTGCATTACCGTCGCGACGCTTCGGGCTTTATGCCGTAGGGCGCAATAAGCAAAGCGCATTGCGCCGTCTCCACGCCGCGAGGTCATCAAGGCGCAATGCCCTTCGGTTATTGCGCCTTGCGTCGATCCGATCATCAGCGCTGAAAGAATGGGCTCATGGAATCAGACAAGACCTCATCACCGCTGACCGACGTTTCCGCCGATGCTTGCCGCGCAACCGACGCCGCCTAGTTCCACGTCGCGCTGTCGATCGGTCTGCTCGGCGTCGACGATGCGAAGGACTGGGCGTTCGACCTCATCGCGGGCGACGACGATACGCAGGTCCGGATCATCGACATTGCCGTCGCGCGCGACGCAGGCGCGCGCCTCGCGGCGCCGTCGGCATTGACTGCGGATGCACACGCGCGCGATGTCGGCGCCCGCCTGTTCCGGCTCGTTCACTCGCGACTCGCCGACGATGCGTTGGCGGTCGAGGACGCTGCGGCGAAAAGCTTGCCCGTCTGCACGCTGCTGCCCCTGCCGATCGATATCCGCGTCGACTTCGGCCGGATCGGACACATGCTTGCGCACATCGCGAATACGCGCGCGAACTGTTCGTCGGCGTCTCGTGGGCGAAGGGCTGCCCCGCTTCCCTTCGTCGTGCCGATGGCGGCAAGCTTGAACTTCCGGCGATCGGCACGAGCACGCAAGGCCTGGTGAATTCACTGCGTGCGTGGGTGCGGCGACAGCCGAAGACAACGGCGCAGGTGGGCCTTGCATGCCTCTCGCCGTACCGCACCACGCGCGTATCGATGTGGAAAATATCATGAGCAACTATTGGATCTACTGGAAGCGAGGCTGGTGGGTGTGGCTGATGAGCCTCTGCTTGCAACTGGCGACCGCGGTCTTCGTTCTTCCGCTCGCATTCGCATTCCACGGCCGGCCGGGCCTGTATCTGTCATCG
>CAMLLF010000284.1 GCA_946480705.1 uncultured Lysobacteraceae bacterium
GCGCTATCGCATCGTCGCCCAGGCGTGCGCCGGACTCGTGCTCGCGGTCGGCGGAGTCTATGCGACGAGCATCGGCAGCCTGCTGCCGTTCGGCAGCTGGGCGATTCCCTTCAGCGTCGTCGCGACGATCGGCGTGATCAACGCGGTCAACATGATCGACGGCTCGGACGGCCTCGCCGGAACCCAGGTCATTGTTTCACTCGGATACTTTGCCGCGTTGGCGGGCGTGGCGGGCGACGCGCCGTTGCAGTCGGAGATCCTCGTGCTCGCCGGTGCCGTGGCCGGCTTCCTGATGTTCAACCTGCGCTATCCGGGCCAGCCCGCCGCGCGGGTGTTCCTCGGCAACGGCGGCAGCGCGCTGCTCGGTCTGAGCGTGGTCTGGGTCGCCTTCCGGCTCGCCCAGACGCCCGGCAACGCGAGCGCCGGCATCGTGTCGCCGTGGCTCGTCGCAGTGCCGCTGATCGACTGCGTCGCGATCATGCTGCGGCGCATGCGCGCGGGCCGCTCGCCGTTCTCGGCCGACCGCAACCACCTGCATCACCTGCTGCGCGACGCCGGCTTCGCACCGCAGCACGTCGTGCTGCTGGGGATCGTCGCTTCGCTGTCCGCGGGGACTTTCGCGCTCGTCTGGCTGCACCAGACCGGCAGCGAGCTGCCGCTGGTGCTCGCGTTCCTCGTGCTGATCGCTGCGCATTTCGTCTGGTCGCTGCGGCGCGAGCGCGCGGTGGCGCAACTGCGGCGCTTCGTTCCGCGCCGGCTCCGCACGGCGGACGCCCCCGACTACGCGCTCGACCGCGCGCGCCTGCCGTTGAGACGCCGATGACATGATCGACCTGCATTGCCATCTGCTGCCGGGCATCGACGACGGTGCGAGCGATCTGCGCACGTCGCTGGCCATGGCGAGGGCAGCGGTCGCCGACGGCATCCGCGTCGTCGCCTGCACGCCGCATATCTATCCCGGGCTCTACGAGAACACGGCCGACGGCATCCGCGCGGCGGTCGGCAAGCTCGCCGAACAACTGCGGCGCCGGCGCATCCCGCTCCAGCTCGTGGTCGGCGCCGACGTGCATCTCGCGCCCGACCTGCTCGCGCGCCTGCGCGACGGCCAGGTGCCGACGCTGCACGGCTCGCGCTATCTGCTGCTCGAACCGCCGCATCACGTCGCGCCGCCGCGCTTTGAAAGTTCGGTGTTCGCGCTGGCCGCGTCGGGCTACGTTCCGGTCATCACGCATCCGGAACGCCTGACCTGGATAGAAAGCCACTATTCCACCCTGCAGCGTCTTGCCGAACGCGGCGTCTGGATGCAGCTGACCGCCGGCGCGCTGACCGGGCGCTTCGGCAAGCGCCCGCGCTACTGGGGAGAGCGCCTGCTCGACGAAGGCTGCGCCCATCTGATCGCAACCGACGCGCACGACGAGGATCAGCGCGGGCCGCGTCTGGCCGAAGGCCGCGACGCTGCGGCGCGGCGCGTCGGCGACGCCGAGGCCGAGCGGCTCGTGCTGGTGCGGCCGCAGGCCATCTTAAAGAACCTCGACCCCGCGCGCGTCGCCGCGCCGCGGTCGCCCGAAGCGCCGCGCGGCGGCACCTGGCAACGCGTACAGGAGTTGTTCGAATGGCATTGACGAAGCCGGCGTTGAAGGCGTTCCTGCTGCTGGCGCTGCTCGTTCTGCTCGGCGGCTGCGGCTCGCCGAACGTGCGTCCGCACGAAGCGCGGCCGGTCGCCAAGGGCGACGGCAAGTCGCTGCCGCCGCCCGACGTCATCAATTCCGACGGCGAATACAAGGCGGTTTCGGAATACCGGATCGGCGCCAACGATCTCATCGAGATCAATGTGTTTCAGGTCGCGGAGCTCGGCCGCACCGTGCGCGTGAATACGCAGGGACAGATCTCGCTGCCGCTGATCGGCTCGCTGCAGGCCGGCGGGCGCACCGTGGCCGAACTCGAAGCCGAGATCGCGAAGCGGCTGGAACAGGGCTACATCCAGAATCCGCAGGTCAGCATCTTCGTCAAGGAATACACGAGCCAGCGCGTGACCGTCGAAGGCGCGGTGCGCAAGCCCGGCATCTACGCGCTGACCGGCAAGACCTCGCTGCTGCAGGCGCTGGCCATGTCCGAAGGACTCGACCAGCTCGCCAACCAGCAGGGTGTCGTGATCTTCCGCACGATAGGCGGCCAGAAGATGGCCGCGGTGTTCGACATCGCCGCGATCCGCGCGGGCCGCAGCGAGGATCCGCAGATCTACGGCGACGACATCGTCGTCGTCGACCAGTCCGGACCGCGCACGGCGCTGCGGCGCTTCGTCGAGTCGATTCCCGTGTTCGCGCTGTTCCGTCCGTTCTGAATCCACTGCGCGCGAGGCCGCCATGAACCGTTCGCTCGCCCCAGGTCACCGGTCCTCACTGCCCGAGCGGCGTCCGCAGCCGGTCGTGCCGGCCGCGGCCCTGCCCGCGCCGGTGCTCGACCCGCGCGCCGCCGATCCCGGCGACGACGACGCGATCAACCTCAAGAACTACTGGCGGATCCTCGTCAAGCGCAAATGGCTGGTGCTGTCGGTGCTGACCACGGTGCTCGCCGTCGTACTCGTGAAGACGCTGCTGACGCCGTCGGTGTTCCGTGCCGGCGCGACGCTGCAGATCGACCAGGACACGATCAAGATCATCCAGAGCGAAGGCCTGACGCCGGCCGAAGGCGTCGGCGATCGCGACTACTACCAGACGCAGTACGAACTGCTTCGCAGCCGCTCGCTGGCCGAGCGCGTGGCCGCGAGCATGTCGCCGGATCTCGTCGCGCAATTGCTCGCGCAGCGCGCTCCGGGCCTGTGGACGCGTCTGTCCGGATCGGGCACGGCCGAGGCCGAAGATGCCCCCGCGGCGGAACCCGGCCGCGACGAGATCGCGACCTTCGTGCAGTCGCGCCTGTCGGTCGAGCCGGTGCGCAACTCGCGCCTCGTGCGCATTCATTTCGACAGCCTCGACCCGGCGTTCTCGGCGACCATGGCCAATGCGATCGCCGACGCCTTCATCGCGACGCATATCGACCGGCGCTTCGAAGCCTCGGCCTATGCCAAGAACTATCTCGAAGACCGGCTGCAGCAGCTCAAGCAGAAGCTCGAGGAATCGGAAAAGCAGCTCGTGCAGTACGCCCAGGCGCAGGGCATCGTCAGCATCGACCAGCAGCAGTCGCCGGCCGCACAGGAATTGCAGAGCATCAACGCGAGCATGGCCACCGCGCAGCAGCGCCGCATCGAAGCCGAGTCCAAGTACCGGCGCAGCCAGACCACGGCCTCCGACGCACTGCCGGAGGTGCTGCTGTCGAGCAGCGTCGCGCAGCTCAAGACCAAGCGCGCGGAACTCCTAGGCGAATACCAGGAGAAGCTGCGCATCTTCAAGCCGGGCTATCCGGCCATGGAGCAGATCAAGGGCCAGATCGACGAAGTCGACAAGCAGCTCGCGAGCGAGATCGGCCGGATCAAGGGCTCGATCCGTTCCGAGTTCGACGCGGCGAGCAGCGCCGAATCGATGCTCGGACAGCGCCTCGCCGAGCTCAAGGCGCAGATGCTCGACCTGCAGGGACGCAGCATCCAGTACAACATCATCAAGCGCGAAGTCGACACGAACCGCGAGCTCTACGACGGCCTGCTGCAGCGCTACAAGGAGATCGGCGTCGCCGGCGGCATCACCGCGAACAACATCTCGGTCGTCGACCGCGCGCGCGCGCCGGCCTCGCGCTTCAGCCCGAACCTGAGCCGCAACCTGCTGCTCGGTCTCCTCGCCGGCATCGCCGCCGGCGTGTTCCTCGCGCTGCTCTTCGAGCACCTCGACGACACGATCAAGTCGCCCGACGAAGTCGAGCAGAAATTCGGCCTGCCGATCCTCGGCGTGATTCCGCGCATCCTGCGCGGTTCGCCGCTCGAGGCGCTCAAGGATCCGCGGTCGGCGTTCTCCGAGTCCTACCGCTCGGTGCGCACGGCGCTGCAGTTCTCGACCGAGACCGGCGTGCCGCGCACGCTGTTCGTGACGAGCTCGGCGCCGGGCGAAGGCAAGAGCACGACGGCGCTGACGCTGTCGATGCATTTCGCGCAGCTCGGCAAGCGCGTGCTGCTGATCGACGCGGACCTGCGCAATCCGACCCTGCACCAGTCGCTGCGCGTGCCGAATTCGGCCGGGCTGAGCAACTATCTGTCGGGCGCGAGCCGTCCGCTGAAATTCTTGCATCCTACCCATGTGAAGAATCTCGCCTGCCTGTGCTCGGGACCGCTGCCGCCGAATCCGGCCGAGCTGCTGGCCGGTCCGCGCATGGTCACGCTGCTGCGCCTCGCGGCCGCGTCGTTCGACCAGGTCATCGTCGACGGGCCGCCGGTGCTCGGCATCGCCGACGCGGCCATCCTCGCGAACCTGTCCGGCGGCACGCTGCTGGGCTATGCGCGCGGCGTGCTGCGGCGCCTGAGCGCGGCGCGCGCGCGCGTGCTCGGCGTGGTCATGACCAAGCTCGATCCGCGCCAGGGCGGCGCCAATCACGCCTACGGCGACTACGGCTACTACGCCTACGGCAGCCGTCCCAAGCTCGCCAAACTCGAAGCGCCGCGCGCGCGCCGGGCATGAACGACGCCTGCGACCTGATGCTGAGCGTCTACCGTTCGCCGAGCCGGGCGCCGCGGCTGGCCGGCCTGCCGCTGCCGCGGCGCATACACGATGTGATTCGCGTCGTCGGCGGCGACACCGACGCGATCGCCGAAGCCCGGCACTGGACCGGCTTCGACGACGACGAACTGCACGAGGCCGCGGTGCTGCTGCTGCATCATCTGCTGTTCTTCGACACGGCCGATCACTACCGCGTGCTCGGCGTCGAACCGCATGCGAGCGACGAGTGCATCAAGCGCCACTACCGCTCGCTGATGCGCTGGCTGCATCCCGACCGCGACCCGGACAATCTCCACAGCGTGTTCGCCGAGCGCGTCAATCGCGCCTGGAGCGCGCTGCGCACGCCGCAGCGCCGCGCCGACTACGACAGCACGCGTCCGGTCGCGGAGACCGCGGCCGCCGGCTTCGCCGGCGCACACGCGCCGGCTGCCGTCGAGCCGCTGCCGCTCGACCGCTGGACGCGCGCCGCGCCGCAGCCCTGGTTGTCCGGCCGCGTCGTGAGCCGGCTGCCGCAGCTGATCGCCGCGGCCGGCGGCCTGACCGTCGTGCTGCTGCTCGCACTCATATTCTGGCTGCGCGGTCACGAGATCGCGCGGCCGTCGCCGGCGCCGCGCGCCGGGATCGCAACGGCCTCGCCGGGAGCGCCGCCTCGCACACAGCCGGCAGCTCCACCGGCCGACGCCGTGCCGCCCGCGACGATCGCCGCACCGCTGCCGCCGCCTGCCGATACCGGCGTCGTCGAGGCGGCAACCGCCGCGCTGCTGAGCGCGAGTTCGGCCGCGGCCGCCGCGAGCACGCCGACGCCACCCTCGCCTCCTCCCGCGATGGTCGGCGCCGCAAGAACGGAACGCGCCGAGGCACCGCCGGCCGCCGTCCGCGTCGCGAGCCGCACAGCCGTGCCGGCCGCACGCCGCGACGCCGCCTCCGCAGCGCCGCGCACCGCCGTCGCCGCGCCGGCCTCGCTGTCGGACGGCGACATCGGCGCGTTCGTCGGTCGCTTCGAAACGCTGTATGCCGGTCGCGACGTCGAGTCGTTCCTCGCGCTGTTCAGCAGCGACGCGCGCGGCAATGACGGCGGCGGCCTGGCCGAACTGCGCACCGACTACCGGCGCCTGTTTTCCACCTATGCGCGGCGCGAGCTGCGGCTCAGCCAGATGCGCTGGCAGATCGACGGCGAGTTCCTCGCCG
>CAMLLF010000285.1 GCA_946480705.1 uncultured Lysobacteraceae bacterium
GTTTGGCGACGAAGGTCATGGCGATGCCTTGCGTGCGGAGTGCGCGGGCCAGGTCACGGCGAAGCCGAGCAGGCAGACGGCGAACAGCAGGCCGAACAGCTGCCAGACGTTCATGAACAGGGCCGAGCGGAGGAGTTCCGACGCGCCGAAATTCAGCGCGATGCGGCAGAGCAGCGACAGCGCTTCGAACGCGAGCGCCGCAATCAGCCACGGCGATCCGGTCTTGGCCAGCAGCACGGCGAGCGCGGCGAGCACGAGCAGCGGCATCACGTACGACAGCGCCTGCGTGACGATCGTGGTTTCCATCAGCGGTTGGCTCCAAGGTCTGCGACGAGCGGCGCGCCGGCCGTGCGCATGCGCTCGCCGATCGCGCGTGCGATGTAGCGCGCCGTGATCGGCGTGCCGTCGTAGTGCAGCACGGCCGGCACGCGCGCCGGATCGATGCCGAACTCGTTGACGACGAGGCTGCGCAGCTGCGCGTCGCGGTTCTGTTCGACGATATAGACCGCGTCGTGCGCATCGATGAAGTCGCGCACCGAATCGGGAAACGGAAACGCGCGCACGCGCAGGGTGTCGATGAGGAGGCCGTCCTGCTCGAGCAGCGCGATCGCCTCGGTCATCGCCGGACTCGTCGAGCCGTAGTAGATCGCGCCGAAGCGCGTGCGGCGTGCGGCGTTGCGCACGATCGGCTGCGGCACGAGGCTGCGTGCCGTGTCGAACTTATGCAGCAGACGCTCCATGTTGTAGACGTAGTCCGGGCCGCGCTCGGAATAGCGCGCATACGGATCGCGCGAAGTGCCGCGCGTGAAATAGGAACCCTTGGTCGGATGCGTGCCCGGGTAGGTGCGATACGGAATGCCGTCGCCGTCGACGTCCTTGTAGCGGCCGAAGTCCCTGCCCGCTTCGAGCTCTTCGGCGGTCATGACCTTGCCGCGGTCGTAGACGCGCGTGTCGTCCCAGGCGAACGGCGCGCAGAGGCGCTGGTTCATGCCGATGTCGAGATCGGTCAGTACGAAGATCGGCGTCTGCAGGCGGTCGGCGAGATCCAGCGCCGCGGCGCTGAAATCGAAGCATTCGGCCGGGTCCTCGGGCAGCAGCAGTACGTGCTTGGTGTCGCCGTGCGAGGCATAGGCGCAGGCCAGGAGATCCGACTGCTGCGTCCGCGTCGGCATGCCGGTCGACGGACCGCCGCGCTGCACGTCGATGATGGTCACCGGAATCTCGGCGAAATACGCGAGCCCGATGAATTCGTTCATCAGCGAGATGCCCGGACCCGATGTCGTCGTGAACGCGCGAGCGCCGTTCCAGCCGGCGCCGACGACCATGCCGATCGATGCGATCTCGTCCTCGGCCTGCACGATCGCGAACTTGTTCGCGCCGGTCGCGGCATCGACACGGTACTTCATGCAGTATTTCTGGAATGCCTCGGCCAGCGACGAGGACGGCGTGATCGGATACCACGCGCAGACCGTCGCGCCGCCGTAGACGCAGCCGAGCGCTGCGGCCGTGTTGCCGTCGACGAAGATGCGCTCGCCGACGTTGTCGGCGCGGCGCACGCGCAGGCCGATCGGATGCGGCAGGTTGTCGAGCACGTGGCGGCGGCCCAGATGGAACGCCTGCCTGTTCGCGTCGAGCAGCTTTTCCTTGCCGCGATACTGCTCGCCGAGCAGGGTTTCGATGACGGCCGGATCGACATCGAGCAGCACCGACAGCGCGCCGATGTACATGATGTTCTTGAACAGCTGGCGTTCGCGCGCGACCGTGTAGTGCTCGCTGCAGATCTGCGTCAGCGGCACGCCGATCACATGGATGTCGTCGCGGAATTTCGAGCGCGGCAACGGCTTGGTCGAGTCGTACAGCAGATAGCCGCCGGGCTCGATCTCCTTGAGGTCGCCGTCCCAGGTCTGCGGATTCATCGCGACCATGAAATCGACGCCGCCGCGCCGGCCGAGCCAGCCGCGCTCGTTCACGCGGACCTCGTACCAGGTCGGCAGCCCCTGGATGTTCGACGGAAAGATGTTGCGCGGGCTTACCGGCACGCCCATGCGCAATATGGATTTCGCGAAAAGTTCATTGGCCGAGGCCGAGCCCGAGCCGTTGACGTTCGCGAACTTGATGACGAAATCATTGACGGCGGACAGCGGCGACGCGGCGTTGCTCGAGCTCTCGGCTTGCACGGAGGCCATTACGCCGCCTCCCGGCATGCGCCCTTGCTGCGGCAACCCGGCCCCGCATGCGTCATTTCGATGAGGTACTTGTGCATGTCCCAGGCGCCGGTCGGGCAGCGTTCCGCACAGAGGCCGCAATGCAGGCAGACGTCCTCGTCCTTGACCATGACGCGGCCGGTCTTGAGTTCGCCCGACACGTAGAGCGACTGATCGGTGTTCAGCGCCGGCGCGGTGAGTTTCGCGCGCAGTGCCGGTTCCTCATCGTTGACGGTGAAGCTGATGCAGTCCATCGGACAGATGTCGACGCAGGCGTCGCATTCGATGCAGACCTTGTCGGTGAACACCGTCTGCACGTCGCAGTTGAGGCAGCGCTGCGTTTCCTTGAGCGCCGTCTCTCGGTCGAAACCGAGTTCGACTTCGACCGCGATGTTGGTCAGCGTGCGTTCGCTCGGCGCCCAGGGCACCTTGTAGCGTTCGTCCGGCGAAACGTCGTTGTCGTAGCTCCATTCGTGGATGCCCATCTTCTGCGACAGCAGATGGACCGTCGGCGCGGGCCGCTCGTGCACGTCCTCGCCGTTGAGCAGCTTGTCGATCGACACGGCGGCGTCGTGGCCGTGCGCGACGGCCCAGATGATGTTCTTCGGACCGAACGCCGCGTCGCCGCCGAAGAACACGTGCGGCAGGCTCGACTGGAACGTGGTCTTGTCGACGACGGGCATGTTCCATTCGTCGAACGCGATGCCGGCGTCGCGCTCGATCCACGGAAACGCATTTTCCTGGCCGACCGCGATCAGCACGTCGTCGCAGGGCACGATCACGTCGGGCTCGCCGCTCGGCACGAGGCGGCGCCGGCCTTTCTCGTCGCGCTCGGCGCGCACGCGCTCGAACTGCATGCCGGTGAGCCGGCCGTCGTCGTGCAGGAACGCCTTGGGCACATGGTAGTCGAGGATCGGAATGCCTTCGTGCTCGGCGTCTTCTTTCTCCCAGGGCGACGCCTTCATCTCGTCGTAGCCCGAGCGCACGAGCACCTTGACGTCGCTGCCGCCGAGGCGGCGCGCCGAGCGGCAGCAGTCCATCGCGGTGTTGCCGCCGCCGAGCACGATGACGCGGCGCCCGATCGCGTCGATATGACCGAACGAGACCGAGGCGAGCCAGTCGATGCCGATATGGATGTTCGCCGCGGCTTCGCTGCGCCCGGGCAGATCGAGATCGCGACCGCGCGGCGCGCCGCAGCCGATGAACACTGCGTCATAGCCCTGCGCGAGCAGATTCTTCAGAGACGCTATGCGCTCGCCGCCGCGGAATTCGACGCCGAGCCCGAGGATGTAGCCGGTTTCCTCGTCGACGACGGATTCGGGCAGGCGGAAGCGCGGAATCTGCGTGCGGATGAAGCCGCCGGCCTTGGCTTCGCCGTCGAACACCGTGACCTGATAGCCCAGCGGCGCGAGGTCGCGCGCGACGGTCAGCGAGGCCGGCCCGGCGCCGACGCAGGCGATGCGCTTGCCGTTGGGCTTTCCGGCACGCGGCAGGCGCGCGGCGATGTCGCCCTTGTTGTCGGCGGCGACGCGTTTGAGGCGGCAGATCGCGACGGGTTCCGGCGAGGCGCCGTTGTTTTCCTCGACGCGGCCGCGCCGGCACGCGGGCTCGCAGGGCCGGTCGCAGGTGCGGCCGAGCACGCCGGGAAACACGTTGGATTTCCAGTTGACGAGATACGCGTCGGCGTAGCGTCCTGCCGCGATCAGTCGGATGTATTCGGGGACCGGTGTGTGGGCCGGGCAGGCCCACTGGCAATCGACGACTTTGTGGAAGTAATCGGGAACACGGATATCGGTGGAACGCACCTTCACCCTCCTCGCCGCACTGCTGGCTGCGAGAGGCTCCTGACGTGACGCTGCTGGGAGCCTCGCCTGTCGATCCGGTCCGAGTGTGCCGCGTGTCGCGATGGAAGGAAAGGAACATCGCGGCAAGCCGCACCGGAGCGAACGCGCTACAGTCGCGCATCGCCGACTCCGCCGTGCTCCATGGCCTTCCGACCCGATTCCGCCTGGCTGTCGCCGCAGCCGCTCGCGAGCGCCAGCGCGCTGCCCGCACCGTTCTACACCGACGCCGACGCCGCCGCGCAGGAAGCGCGGCGCGTGTTCGCGCCGAGCTGGCAGCTCGTGACGTCGGTCGCCGCGCTGGCCGAGCCCGGCGACCATGTCGTCGACGAGATCGCCGGCGTGCCGGTCGTGCTCGTGCGCGGCGACGACGGCGAGCTGCGCGGCTTCCACAACGTCTGCCGGCATCGCGCCGGACCGCTGGCCTGGTGCAGCGGCCGCGGCGCGCGCGCGCTGCGCTGCCGCTATCACGGCTGGACCTACACGCTGGACGGGCGTCTGCGCAGCGCCGCCGAAATGGATTCGGCGGACGGTTTCGATGTCGCCGACGTGCGCCTGCCGCCGGTCGCGGTCGCGGTCTGGCAGGGGCTCGTGTTCGCCTCGCTGGAACCGGCCGCCGGACTCGACGCGCTGCTCGCCGGCATCGAGGCGCGCATCGCCGGCCACGATCTGCCCGCGCTCGCGTACAGCCATCGCGACAGCTACGAGATCGCCTGCAACTGGAAGGTCTACGTCGACAACTATCTCGAGGGTTATCACGTCCCGCACATCCATCCCGCGCTCAACCGGCTGCTCGACTACCGCAGCTATCGCACCGAAGTCGCCGACTGGCATTCGCTGCAATGGAGCCCGCTGGAGAACGCCGGCAATTTCTACGGCAGCGGCGACGCGCTGTATTACTTCGTCTGGCCGAACACGATGCTCAACATCCTGCCGGGCCGGCTGCAGACCAACCGCGTCGTGCCGCTCGCGCCGGATCGCTGCCGCGTCGACTTCGACTACTACTACCCGGCGCAGCCCGACGAGGCCGAGCGCGAACGCCGCCGGCAGGACCAGACCTTCAGCGACGCCGTGCAGCAGGAAGACGTCGACATCTGCCTCGCCGTGCAGAAACGGCTCGCCTCGGGTTCCTACCTCGCCGGACGCCTCTGCCCGAGGCGCGAGAGCGGCGTGCACCACTTTCACGAACTGATGCGGCGCGCCTGGCGTGACGCCTGACGCGCAGCGGAGCGGCGCGACGCCCGCGACGATCGGCCTGTGGACCGCGGTCGCGCTCGTCGTCGGCAACATGATCGGTTCGGGCCTGTTCCTGCTGCCGAGCTCACTGGCGCCCTACGGCGCGGCGAGCGCGCTGGGCTGGGCCATCAGCACGGCCGGCGCGCTGCTGCTCGCGGCGACGTTCGCGCGTCTCGGCCGCGTGCTGCCGGCGGCGTCGGGCGGCCCTTATGCGTTCGCGCGCGCGGCGTTCGGCGATGCGGTCGGCTTCGTCGTCGGCTGGTGCTACTGGATCTCGATCTGGAGCGCCGTTCCGGCGATCGCGATCGCGCTGACCGGCTATGCCGGCGCCTGCGCGCCGCCGCTGACGGCGACGCCGGGGCGCGCGGCGATCTGCGCGATCGCCTTTCTGTGGCTTTGTACGCTTTTCAACATTGCAGGACTGCGCACGGCCGGGGGCGTGCAGCTGGCGACGACCGCGCTCAAGGTCGGCGCGCTCGTGCTGTTTGCCGCGGCGGCGTTTCTTCTCGTCGAACCGGCGCCGGTCGCGGCAGCGGCACCGTTCA
>CAMLLF010000286.1 GCA_946480705.1 uncultured Lysobacteraceae bacterium
GCGATGGGGGCGATGCTGGGCAAAGACCCGGGTATCCCGCCGACCATCGGCGCCGCCACCATCGCGATCGCCCTGCTCGGCCTGTTCTTCTCATTGCGCATGCCGCCGGTCGCCGCACCCGATCCGACGCTCGCGATCAACTGGAACCCGTTCAGCGAAACCTGGCGCAACGTCGGCTACATCCGCGGCAATCGCGCCGTGCTGCTGTCCTGCCTCGGCATCTCGTGGTTCTGGTTCTTCGGTTCGGTCTTCATCACGCAGCTGCCGACGTACGCGCAGCTCGTCATCGGCGGCAACGCGAACGTCTATACCTTCCTGCTGACGGTTTTCTCGCTCGGCATCGGCATCGGCTCGCTGCTCTGCGAACGGATGTCGGGGCACAAGGTCGAGATCGGTCTCGTGCCGTTCGGTTCGATCGGCATGACGCTGTTCGGCGTCGATCTGTATTTCGCGAAGCCCGATCTCGCGACGGTGCACGACCTCACCGTGATGGCGCTGCTCGCGCAGCCCTGGATCTGGCGCGTGCTCGCCGACCTGCTGCTGATGGCGGTGTTCTCGGGCTTCTTCATCGTGCCGCTGTTCGCGCTCATCCAGACGCGCTCGGATCCGACGCGCCGCTCGCGCGTGATCGCCGCGAACAACATCCTCAACGCGCTGTTCATGGTCGTCGCGGCCGGCCTGTCGGCCGTGCTGCTCAACGCGGCAGGCCTGTCGATTCCGCAACTGCTGCTCGCCACCGCGCTGATGAACGCAGTCGTCGCGATCTACATCTACACGCTCGTGCCCGAGTTCCTGATGCGGTTCCTGAGCTGGATCCTCGTCAACACGCTGTACCGCATCAGGCTCGACGGCATCGATCGCATTCCCGACGAAGGCCCGGCCCTGCTCGTCTGCAACCACGTCAGCTTCATGGATGCGCTGATCATCGGCGGCAGCGTGCGCCGGCCGGTGCGCTTCGTCATGTACTACAAGATCTTCAACATCCCGCTGCTGAGCTTCATCTTCCGCACGGCCAAGGCGATTCCGATCGCCGGCTACAAGGAAAACCCGGAACTGCTGGCGAAGGCCTTCGAGGAAGTCGACAAGGAACTCGCCGAGGGCAACCTCGTCTGCATCTTCCCCGAGGGCGGGCTGACCAAGGACGGGGAGATCGCGGAGTTCAAGAGCGGCGTGGAGAAGATCCTCGAGCGCCGGCCGGTGCCGGTCGTGCCGCTCGCACTGCGCGGGCTCTGGGGATCGATCTTCAGCCGCCGCGACAGCGCGCTGGGCCGTTCGCGCCTGCCGCGCCGCTTCTGGTCGCGCATCGGTCTTGCCGCCGGCACGCCGGTCCCGGCCGCCGAGGCCAGCGCCGAGGCGCTCGAGGCTCAGGTCCGCATCCTGCGGGGCACGGATGCCTGATCCGACTACCGCAAGACCGTCTCGCCTGCTGCTGCTCAGCGTGTCGGCCGGAGCCGGCCACGGCCGCGCCGCCGACGCGCTGCGCGCGGCCGCACAGGCTCGCGGCATCGAGGCGCAGCATCTGGATGTCATGGACTACGTGCCGCGCGCGTTCCGCGCGCTGTATACGGAGTTCTATCTGCGCCTTGTGGAAAAATTTCCCTCGCTCTGGGCGCAGCTCTACCGCATCACCGACGAGACGCCGCCCGACGCGGCGCTCGCCCGGCTGCGCCGCGCGATCGAGCGCCTAAACGCGCGCAGCCTGCGTCACGCGATCGTCGACTTCGCGCCCGACGCGATCGTCTGCACGCATTTCCTGCCGGCCGAGCTGCTCGCGCGCGAGCAGGCGCTGGGCAGGCTGCAATGCCCCGTACACGTGCAGGTCACCGACTTCGACCTGCATGCGCTCTGGGTCGTCCCCGGACTCGCCGGCTACTACGCCGCGAGCGACGAGGTCGCCGCGCGCATGCGCGTGCGTGGGCTCGATCCGGCACGGATCCACATCTGCGGCATTCCGATCATGCCGGCGTTCGCCAAGGTGCCCGATCGCGAGACCTGCGCGGCGGCGGCCGGACTTGATCCGAAACGGCCCGTGCTGCTGCTCATGGGCGGCGGAGCGGGCGTCGGCGCGCTCGACGAGGCCGCGGCGCAGTTGTTGAACATCGAACACGATTTTCAACTCGTCGCGCTGGCCGGCCGCAATGAAGCGATGCTGGCGCGCCTGCAGCAACTGGCCGTGTCGCATCCGGGCCGGCTGTTTCCGCAGGGTTTCACACGCACGATCGAGCGGCTGATGGGCTGCGCCGATCTCGCGATTGGCAAGCCCGGCGGACTGACCACGTCCGAGTGCCTGGCGCTCGGCCTGCCGATGATCGTGTTCGCGCCGATTCCGGGCCAGGAGGAACGCAACTGCGACTACCTGCTCGAACACGGCGCCGGGCTGAAGGCGGTCGACGCGACGGCACTGGTCTACCGGGTGCGGGCGTTGCTCGGCGATCCGGCACGGCTCGCGCGCCTGCGCGACAGCGCGCACCGCCTCGGCCGGCCGCACGCCGCGTCCGACGTGCTCGACCGCGTATTCGGCAACGGCTGAGGCCGGTAGGGGCGGTGTTCGGTTGCGGGCACCGCGAACGTTGTCCCCTGGACGGCCGTTCGCGCGTATTCGGCGGAAAGGCGATCGTCAGCACGGGGCGGTACGGTAACGCGTCACAGCAGACCGTACCCGCTTTGCGCGAGGCTCCGCGCCGTCATAGGGGAGGAAATCATGCGTTTGTATCCGATCCGTCACGCGGCCGTCGCGGTCGCCCTCGTCGTGGCCGGCGCCGCCGGCGCGCAGCAGTTGCCCAATCCCATCCTGTTCGTCACGCAGTATCCGGTCCCCGACGATTTCGCGACGATCGGCGCGGTGTTCGCGAACCATCTCGGCGACATCGACGTCGCCGGCCGCGGCGGCGATCTGTACATCCGCTATCCGAGCGGCACCTTGCGCAACCTCACGCAGGAAGCCGGTTTCGGCAATGCCGGCGCGCAGCGAGCGAATTCGATCGCGGTGCGCGATCCGGCCGTGTCCTGGGATGGCACGAAGGCGATCTTCAGCATGGTCATCGGCGCGCCGCCGCAGCAGTACCAGTACGTCGATACGTACTGGCAGCTCTACGAGGCGACCGGCTTCGGCCAGGGGCAGACGCTGACCATCACCAAGGTCGCGAACCAGCCGGCGAACCGCAACAACGTCAGCCCGGTCTATCTCAGCGACAACAGCATCGTTTTCGTGAGCGACCGCTCGCGCAACGGCGCCAACCACCTGTATCCGCAGCTCGACGAATACGAGTCCACGCCGACACCGACCGGCCTGTGGCGGCTGCAGCCGGCGACCGGCCAGCTCGACCTGCTGCAGGTGTCGGTGTCCGGCGCGTTCAATCCGCTCGTCGACAGCTACGGCCGGCTGCTGTTCACGCGCTGGGATCATCTGCAGCGCGACCAGCAGAACGATTCGGCGAACAACGACTACGGCACGTTCAACTGGACCGGCGAGGCGCCGAACGCGGTCAAGACGCCCGACCGCAGCGAGGTGTTTCCCGAGCCGCGCATCGAAGTGCCGGGCTCGGGCGTCAACGGCTTCACGATCAACCACTTCTTCCCGTGGATGGTGAACCAGGACGGCACCGAGGAAGAGACGCTGAATCACGTCGGCCGCCACGAGCTGCACAGCTATTTCAACAGCAGCCTGCAGGATCCGGCGCTCGATGAATTCATTTCGCCGGAAACCAACAATCGCATCCTCAACATGCTGCAGATGCGCGAGGATCCGACGACACCGGGCCGCTACTACGGCGTCGACGCACCGGAGTTCTATACCCATGCCTCGGGGCAGCTCATCCGCATGGATGCCGGCCCCACGGTCAATCCGGCGCTGATCCGCGCGACCTGGCTCAATCCGCGCGTCAACATCAACTTCAGCCCCGACTATGCGCCTGTCCCGCAGCCGCCCGAATTCACCGGGCGCTTCCGCAATCCGCTGCCGCTCAGCGACGGGCAGCTGATCGCCGCGCACGCGACGGAATGGCGCGAGGCCGGCAACGACGGCACGCGCGAGGCGCCGCAGCCGCGCTACCAGTTTCGCCTCAAGCGCCTCGTGCTCGGTCCCGGCGGCCAGTACGTCGCCGCGGAAAATCTGACGACAGGCATCAGCAAGGCGGTGAATTTCTGGGATCCGGACTATGGCGTCAGCTACAGCGGCCCGTTCTGGGAGCTGTCGCCGGTCGAAGTGCGCGCACGCACCGTCCCGCCGAACACGACGCTGCAGCTCAAGGCGCCCGAACTCGCCGCGTTCGCGGCGGAGAACGTCGACGTCGCCGCGTTCCGAGCCTATCTGCGCGCGAACGGACTCGCCCTGCTCGTCGTGCGCAACGCAACGACGCGCGACCGCGCCGACAAGCAGCAGCCGTACAACCTGCGCGTACCCGGCGGCGTGCAGACGACCGGCAGCGGCGGCCAGCTCTACGACATCGCGCACATGCAGTTCTTCCAGGGCGACCAGATCCGCGGCATCGGCGGCATGGCGACGCCGCGCGCGGGCCGCCGCGTGCTCGCGCAGACGCTGCACGACAAACCCGCAGTGGTCGCCAACGGTGCGAATGCCGGCGGCCCGCCGGGCAGCACGGCGATCGCGGCCGACGGATCGGTGGCAGCGTTCGTACCCGCGCAGCGTGCGATGGCCTGGCACTCGACCTCGCCGAACGGCACGCCGGTCGTGCGCGAGCGCTACTGGATCGGCTTCCAGCCCGGCGAGATTCGCGCCTGCGACGGCTGCCACGGCGTCAATCAGCAGAATCAGGCCAACCCGAGCGCACCGGCCGCAACGAACACGCCGCAGGCGCTGCGCCAGCTGCTCGCGCGCTGGCGCGACAGGCAGGTCGACCTGAGCTTTGCGAACGGCACCGAAGAGCGCCGCTGAGACGTGAGTGCCCCGCGGCGCACGATGCGCCGCGGGGAACCAAAGGAACTTACGCGAGACCGCCGATCACGAGCAGGCCGGTCACGGCGAGCCAGACGATGAGCACGCGCACGAGCAGGTGCCGTGCGTCGGCCAGTTCGATCAGCGGATCGTTGACGTCTTCGGCATAGCCGTCGCCGGCGATCACGTCGGCATCGACGCTCGCCCGCGCGATCGCGGACAGGAATCCGAGATCGAGGCTGAAATAGCCCTTGCCCATGCGGTCGTGCCAGCTTTTCCAGGTGTGGAAAACCGCATCGAAGTCGGAGGCGACCGCGAGTGCGAGCGCCATGAGGTGTGCGGGCGCCCAGTCGAGCCAGAGGCTGAATTTGCGCGCGAGCTGGCGGCCCTCGGGGCTCTGCAGTTCGGCCAGCGCCGGCGACCAGGCCAGCAGCTGCGTCAGGCGGTACAGCAGCGCGCCGCACGGACCGAGCAGCAGGAACCAGAACAGCACGCCGAACCAGCGCTTGAGCGCCGACTTGAACGCCGCGTCGACAAGCGCGGGCGCTTCGAACGGCAGCGGCCCCTCGTCGCCGTCGGGCCTAAGACACTGCGCGGCAACGACGCGACGCTCGCTGTCGGGCGCCTTGACGACGGCATCGACGTCTTCGGACAGATCGCGCGGCCCCCAGCTGTACCAGAGCACGCAGACCGCAAATGCGAACGACAGCAGACCGAACATCCAGCCGCCGAGCAGCTGCTGGATTAGTAAACAAATCAACACGGGAACAAATATGGCGATCGCGCTGCGCGCGCCGCCGCCGACCCGGGCCAGCACGCCGAGCCAGACGCGCAGGCGGCTGAAATCGCGCAGCCGCGACAGGTCGGGAAGCCCCTGGGCCAGGGCGAAGACGACGAGCGGCAGCAGCAGCGTGCGACGCATGGCGAGCTC
>CAMLLF010000287.1 GCA_946480705.1 uncultured Lysobacteraceae bacterium
CGCCTTCGCGAATGATTCCGCCAGCTTGCGACGACGTGAGGCGCGTGTTCACCGTCAGCCGATAGTGATGGTCGAAAAAGGAGCGCACCGCGGTCGGCGGCTCGATCTTCCGCATCGGCGTCGGCGCGACGCCGTTCCTGCTGCCGCTGATGCTGCAGCTCGGTTTCGGCCTGAGTCCGCTGCAGTCGGGACTGATCACCTTCGTCTCGGCAGCGGGCGCGATGTTCATGAAGACGCTCGCAGCCAGCATCCTGCGCCGCTTCGGGTTCCGCCGCGTGCTCATCGTCAACGCGCTCGTCGCGTCCGCGCTGCTCGCGGGCTACGGACTGTTCCGTGCCGACACGCCGCATCTGTTCATGTCGGCCGTGCTGCTCATCGCCGGCTGCTTCCGCTCGCTGCAGTTCACGAGCCTGAATGCGATCGCCTACGCCGACGTGGAACCTGCGCAGATGGGCCAGGCCAGCAGCCTCGCGGGCATGATGCAGCAGCTCTCGCTGAGCGTCGGCGTCGCGATCGGCGGCTATGCGCTGCAGCTCGGATCGGCGTTTACCGGCGCGCCGGAAACCGCCGCGGCGAATTTCACGATCGCGTTCGCCGTGGTCGGCTTCTGCTCGGCGCTGTCGTTCTGGGCGATGTGGCGGCTGCCCGCGGACGCGGGACACGAAATGGCCGGCAAGGCGAAACCCGGCGGCGAAATCGCGGAGCCGAAAGCGGCGCAGCGTCCGGCGACATGAGCGGCGCAGGCACCCGCGCGCATATTCCCGGCCTGTCGACCAACGTCGCAGCCCGTTGCGCGAGAAACCATTTCGGCGCGCACCTGCGCCGGACTAGACTGCGTCGCTTTCCTCGTGCCGGGAACCTTCCGTGGACCCGATCTACCGCCGCGGCCTGATCTACGCGCTCGCGGCTTTCGTGCTCTGGGGCGTCGCGCCCGCGTATTTCAAGCTGATCCAGCAGGTGCCTCCGGCGGAAATCATCGTGCACCGGATCATCTGGTCCAGCGTGCTGATGGCGATCGTGCTCGGCGCCACGCGCCGCTTCGTCGGCTGGAACTATTTCCGCGAGAACCCGCGCGTGCTCGGTACGCTCGTGGTCACATCGCTGCTCATCAGCAGCAACTGGCTCACCTTCGTCTATGCGGTCAACAGCGGCCGCATGCTCGATGCGAGCCTCGGCTACTACATCAACCCGCTCGTCAACGTGCTGCTCGCCGTGATCTTCCTCGGCGAGCGTCTGCGGCCGCTGCAGCTCGCCGCGGCGGCGCTGGCCGCGCTCGGCGTCGCCTATCAGGTGTTCGAGCTCGGCCGGCTGCCGTGGATTTCGCTGATGCTCGCCTTCAGCTTCGGTTTCTACGGGTTGCTGCGCAAACGCGTGCCGCTCGATGCCCTGAACGGTCTCGGTGTCGAGACGCTGCTCGTCGCGCCGCTTGCGCTGCTCTACTTCGCGCAGTTGTGGACGACGGGACACGCGCAGTTCGCGCAGGTGTCGCGGTCGCTCGACCTGCTGCTGATCGCGGCCGGCGTCGTCACAACGGTGCCGCTCGCGCTGTTCGCGGCCGGCGCGCAGCGTCTGCCGTACACCACGATCGGATTCCTGCAGTACATCAGCCCGTCGCTCGGCATCGTGCTCGCCGTCGGTTTCTACGGCGAGCACTTCGGCACGGCGCGCGCGGTGACGTTCGCGCTGATCTGGGCCGGGCTCGTGCTGTTCACCTGGGATGCGTGGCGCGCGCGCCGTGCGGGCTGAAGCGCGCCCGCAGCGCCATCAGGCGCA
This sequence comes from uncultured Lysobacteraceae bacterium, assembly GCA_946480705.1. Next base: position 1,774 of record CAMLLF010000287.1, read on the forward strand.
AACGCGGGCGCGCACCGCGCCGAAATCGCGGACCGGGCGCACTTCGATGCTGCCCGTGCGCGTCCACGGAAACTCCGATGCGATGCGCACGGCTTCGTCCATGTCGGCGGCTTCGATCAGATTGAAGCCGGCGAGCATTTCCTTGGTTTCGGCAAACGGTCCGTCGACGACGGCCATGCGTTCGCTGCGCTGACGCAGCGAGCGCGCCGACGGCGCGTGTTCGAGCTGCTGCGAATCGATCAACGTGCCGGCGGCCCGCAGTTCGTCGGCATGCAGGATGCATTCGCGCATGAGCCGGTCGAATTCGCCGGGCGGCAGCGCGTTGATGAGGTTTTCGTCGGTGTAGATCAGCAGCATGAAGCGCATGTGCGGCCACTCCTCGAGGCAGGAAACGCGGACGATAAGCCGCGTCGCCGCGGCTTGCCAGTGCGGATGTTGCGCGGCTGCGCAGCCTCGGCCGCGCGGCGATGGGATCGGACGCGCGATTGCGTCAGTATTCCGCGGCGCGGCGCCGCGCCGCGGGCGTCATCACCGGACCGGGAGCACCATGAATACGATTCGTCGCTTCGTCTGCGCGCTGCTGGTCGGTGCCGGCATGCCGCTCGCGTTCGCCCGGGAGCCCGCCGTCGTCGCGACCTACGCGTATACGCGCTACGACCGCGCCGCCGCGCTCGCGCCGCTGGCCGCGCATCTGGAGAAGACGACGGGCGCGCCGGTTGTGGTGCGCGTGCTCGACTCGCCGCGCGCGCTTGCCGCGGCGCTGCGCGACGGCAGCATCGACCTCGCGGTCACGAATACCTTTGTATACCTCGGCGTGCGCGACGAGCGGGCCATCCGCGCGCTCGCCGTGTTCGATGTGCCTGCGAAGACGCTCGATGCGTATCGCGGCGTGCTGCTCGCGCGTCGTGCGGCCGCGTCCGATATTGCGGCCGTGCGAGGCGGCTCGGCGAATCTGCGCTACGTGCAGGTGATTCCGGGATCGACCTCCGGCGGGCTCGTGCAGGACTTGCATCTGGCCGCGCAAGGACTCGACGCGTCGCGCTTCGCCGCGGTTCGTCATGCCGGCACGCACGACGCCGCGCTGGCCGCGCTCCAGGACGCGAGTGCGGATGTCGCCGCACTCGCCGACGCGCCGTGGCAGGCCGCGCAGCGCGGTGGTGCGGTTGGCGCCGTCGTCGAACTCTGGCGCTCACCGCCGATTCCGCCGGGTCCGGTCGTCTGCCGCGACGGCGGACGCATCGACTGCGCGCGCGCCGCTGCCGTGCTGGCGACGCTGCATGAGCGCGCGCCTGAAGTGCTCGCGGCGCTCGTCGCCGCCTGGTCCGAGGCGTCGGGCGCAACGCGGCTCGTCGCGCCGGATGCCGCGGCGTACGACGCGCTGACCGCCGGATTCGCCGATCCGGCCGCGGGCAGGGCAGCGCTCGACCGGTTGCTCTGACTCACGGTTCGGTGCCCGGAAGCGCGCGCAGGAAGTCGCCGAGCACCGCACGCGCGTGACGCACTTTCGCCGGCTGCGCATCGCGCTGCGGCGTCAGCGCCCAGACGTCGAACGCCGGCAGCTGCCATTCCGGCAGCACGCGTGCGAGCCGGCCCGCGGCGACATCGCCGTGCGCGTCGATGCTGCCGATCAGCGCGATGCCGAGACCTGCCGTGCACATCTGTTGCAGCAGCAGCTGATTGTTGCTCGCGATGCGCGGCGTCAAGTGCAGCTCGCGCGTCTCGCCGTCGGCGCGGCGCAGCTGCAGGCCGCGCGCGGCCGTGGCCGTGCCGCTCTGCGACAGCCAGTGATGGCCGGGCAGTTCCTCCGGCGTGCGCGGTTCGCCGTGGCGCGCGAGATAGCCGGGCGCCGCGCAGAGTTCGAGGCGCATCGCGCAGAGGCGCTGCGCGACCCAGTGTGAATCCGGCAACCGGCCGACGCGGATCGCCAGGTCGATGCGCGCGTCGATCAGGTCGATCATCGCGTCGTCGACGAGCAGGCGCAGGCTCAGCGCCGGATGCGCGGCGAGCAGCGGCGTCAGCGCAGTTGCCATGTAGGGACCGAAGCCGATCGGTGCGGCGAGGCGCAGTTCGCCGGTCGGTTCGTCGCGCGTGGTCCTGAGCTGGCGCTGTGCGCGCTCGGCGGCGTCGACCATCTGCGCGCATTCGGCATAGACGCGCGCGCCGGCGTCGCTCAGCGTCAGCTTGCGCGTGGAGCGGTGCAGCAGCGTGACGCCGTGCAGCTGCTCCAGCGCACGCACCTGCTGGCTGACCGCCGAGGCGCTGAGTCCGAGCCGTCGCGCCGCCGCGCTCATCGAGCCCTGGCGCACGACGGCGGCGAAGACGGCCAGCGACTTGAGTTCATCCATCTTGAAGCCCCGCTTACAGATGCATGCGGAAATCCGAGTCTACTGCGGCGATTGTGAAGCACCTACTGTAGTCGCCTCGATTCTTTCCACGGAGTATCCGCATGAACATCGCTTTGATCGGCGCGACGGGTTTCGTCGGCGCCGCCGTCCTCGACGAACTGCTGCAGCGCGGCCACCGCGTCACCGCGGTCACGCGCTCGCCGGACAAACTCGCCGCCCGCGATGGCCTGACGCCGCGCCGCGCCGACGTGCGCGATGCCGACGCGGTGGCCACTGCCGTGCGCGGCCACGACGCCGTCGTCAGCGCGTTCAACCCGGGCTGGGACGATCCGGATCTCTACGCGGAATTCCTGCGCGGCCACAGCGCGATCGTCCAAGGCACGAAGCGCGCGGGCGTCGCGCGGCTCCTCGTCGTCGGCGGCGCCGGCAGCCTGTTCGTGGCGCCGGGCGTGCAGCTCGTCGACACGCCGGCCTTCCTCGATCACGTGCCGCCGAACATCGTGCCGGGCGCGCGCGCGGCGCGCGATGCGCTGACGGCGCTGCGCGGCGAGCGGGAACTCGACTGGTCGTTCGTCTCGCCGCCGGTCGGACTCGCGCCCGGCGCGCGCAGCGGGCGCTATCGCGTCGGCGGCGAAGACGTGCTGCTCGACGGCGAGCAGCCGGCGGGTATCTCGGTGACCGACCTCGCCGTCGCGATCGCCGACGAGATCGAACGCCCGCGTCATTCGCGCGCGCGCTTCACGGTCGCTGCGGCCTGAGGCGCGAAACGCCGCGGCGCGCTCAGCGCACCGCGGCGAATTTCAGCGCGTCGTCGTGCCAGCGCGGCGTTGCGCGGATGCGCGGCAGGACTTCGTCGACCTCGTCGACGAGCGACCACATGTCGATGTGCTCGGGATTCATGAAACGCTCGTCGATGACGTTGCGCATGAATGCCTGCAGCGGATCGTAGAAGCCGCGCGTGTTCAGCAGCACGATCGGATTGAAATACAGCGCGAGCCGCTTGAGCGTGATCGCCTCGAACAGCTCTTCGAGCGTGCCGCAGCCGCCTGGCATCGCCACCACTGCGTCGGAATGCGTCAGCAGGCGATGCTTGCGTTCGCGCATGTCCTCGACGATTTCGAGATTCGCGACGCCCGGATGCTGCCATTCCACGTCGATCATGAAGCGCGGAATGATGCCGACGACCGACCCGCCTTCCGACAGCGCGCCGTCGGCGAGCGCGCCCATCAGGCCGCTGCCGCCGCCGCCGTAGACGACCGTCGCGCCGGCGCGCGCGAGCGTGGCGCCGAGGCGATGAGCCGTTTCGCGATAGACCGGGTCGACGCGTTCGCTGGACGCGCAATAGACGCAGATGCGCATGGGATTCCCCGCAAAAGCGCGAGTATAGACAGCGGGAATCGGGAATCGTAGGCAGCGGTGAGCCGAGAAAGCGGGATCTCGCTCGGGTTTCCGACATCTTGCAGGCTGCAGTTTCCGCTCCGCGTTTTCAATGCATCGCGCTGCCGCCGGCGATTACGATCGCGCCGGGAAACTCCTGCGCGGCGCCGGTCGGATGGAAGATGCCGAACCCGCCGCGCACCACAGTCCGTCCGTCGCCCCAGGGCTGCCACGCCAGGCCGACGCGGGGCGCCCAGTTGCCGAACTGCGTCTTCTTGTTCGCGGAGCGCGACGCGCCATCCTCACCGGCATAGATGAAGCGCTT
>CAMLLF010000288.1 GCA_946480705.1 uncultured Lysobacteraceae bacterium
GTCGGACGTTCGCGCGCGATGACGTCGGCGAGCGCGGCGGGATCGAGCATGCTGATCACGTGCGAGCGGTGCGCGACCTGCATGGCCGGCGCGTTCGCATAGCGGTCAACCGCGATGACCTCGACCGCATAGCGCTGCGCTTCGATCGCGACTTCCTTGCCGAGTTCGCCCGAGCCCAGCAGCAGCAGACGCAGCGCGCCGGGCGAGCCCGGAGTACCGAACGGTTTCATGGGGTGTTCCGAGGAAGATAAAGACCGCGATTGTACTTGGAGCTTTTCCCGCACTGGGAGGACCGGCATGCATTCCCCGCCCGCGGCTCTGGCAAACTCACGATCGCGCCTCCCCTACCCCAGCCGGTCCTGTCCCCTCATGCGCCGATCCGTTCGCGTCGTCCGTTGGTTGCTCGCCTCGCTGATCACCCTTGCCGCCTGCGGCGCCGTCGCACGGGCTGCGGTCGAGGAAACCTGGATGACCGTCACGCTCGACGGTCGCAAGATCGGCCACATGCTGAACCAGCGCGAGGCCGGCGCCGATCGCATCGTGACCACGCAGGCGATGAACCTCAGCATCGAGCGCGCCGGCATCGTCGTCGCGCTCGAAGTCAGCGAGACGCACGAGGAAACGCCGGCCGGCAAGCCGCTCGCATTCCGCACGCATTCGCGCATGTCGGGCGTGGAGTCCACGAGCGAAGGCACGGTCGATGCCGACGGCACGATCCGCGTGACGAACAGCGTCGGCGGGCTCAGTCAGAACAAGACCGTGACCTGGCCCAAGGGCGCGCTGTTCAGCGAAGGACTTCGGCTCGAAGCGATCGGGCGCGGACTCAAGCCCGGCACGCGCTATGAAAGCCTCGCGTTCCAGGCGTTGAATCTCGAAGCGTTTCCGCTGACGACGACGATCAAGCCGGCCGAATACGTCGACGTCCCCGGCGGCCGGCGCGAACTGTTTCGCGTCGAGCGCGAGCTGAAGCTGCCCGGCCTGCCGCTGACGAGCACGGACTGGATCGACAAGGATTACCACGTGCGCAAGGTGACCATGTCGCAGCTCGGTCTCAAGCTCGAAGTACTGGCCTGCGACAAGGCCTGCGCGCTCGCGCCGAATCAGCCCGGCGACGCGCTGCAGCAGGCGCTGGTTGCGGCGCCGCGGTCGCTGCGCCGCGACGATCTCGAGCGTCCGCTGCGCTATCGCCTGGGCGCGCGCGAACGCGCCGCACAACTGAGCTTCCCGCCGACCGGCGAGCAGAAAGTGGAACGCCGCGGCAACGACTACGTCGTCACCGTGTCGCCGCAGCCGCGCGCCGGCGCCGAGCCGCCACCGGTCGCCGCCGACAGCCAGCCCAACGCGTGGCTGCAGTCGGGCGCCGCGGAAATCGTGCAGCTCGCGAAACAGGCGTCCCCCGGCGACAAGCAGCCGGCAGCGCGCATGCGCGAACTCGAAGCCTTCGTGTTCGGCTACATCGACAAGAAGAGCCTCAGCGTCGGCTACGCGTCGGCGCTGGAAACCGCGAAGTCGCGCCAGGGCGACTGCACCGAGCACGCGCTGCTGTTGGCCGCGCTCGGCCGCGCGCACGGCATTCCGACGCGCATCACGACCGGACTCGCGTTCGTCGAATCCTTCGGCAACGCCGAGCGCGTGTTCGTGCCGCACGCCTGGGTGCAGGCGTGGATCAACGGCCGCTGGCAGAGCTTCGATGCGGCGCTCGGCCGCTTCGACACGGGCCACATCGCGCTCGGTGTCGGCGACGGCGATCCGTGGCGCTTCTTTTCCGGCGTGACGACGCTCGGCAACCTGCGCGTCGACGCGATCGAACCGGCGACCGCGGCGACGGCGCAATGAGCCGCACGACGCGCGGCTTCGGCGCGCTCGCACTCATGCTCGCCGCGACCGCCGCCGATGCGCAGCGCGTGCCGGACGTGGTCGCGCTCGTGCGCGACGGACGGCTCGGCGAAATCAGCGGCATGGCCGCATCGCCGCAGACAACCGGCCGCTTCTGGGTGCACAACGATTCCGGCTCGCCGGCCGACGCGTTCGCGATCGACACCACAGGACGCGTGCAGGCGCAGCTGCGCGTCACCGGCGTCAAGCCGGTCGACTGGGAAGACATGGCCGCCTTCGCGCTCGACGGCCGCTCGTGGCTGCTGCTCGCCGACACCGGCGACAACGGCGGCGTGCGCAAGCGCGTCGAACTCGTCGTCGTCGAGGAACCCGTCATCGCCGCCGACGCGCACGAGCTGTCGCTCAAGACGGCACCGGCTTGGCGCATCGCGTTCCGCTATGCCGACGAACCGCACGATGTGGAAGCCGTCGGCATCGACGTGCCCGGCGAGACCGTGCTGCTGCTGACCAAGCGCACGACGCCGCTGCAGATCTGGTCGCTGCCGCTGCGGCCGGGCAAGGACGCGGAAACCATCGCGACGCCCGTCGGCACGCTGCAGCCCGCCGACGAACTGCTGCCGACCGTGGATTTCGAACGCCGCCTGATGCCGGGCCGCCCGACCGCGCTGTCGATCAGCCGCGATGCGCGCCGCGCGGCCGTGCTGACCTACAACTCGGTCTGGATCTACGACCGTGCCGCGGGCGAGTCGTGGGCGCACGCGTTTGCCCGCAGGCCGCGCGCGTTTCCGATCGCGCTGCTCGCGCAGGCCGAGGCGATCGCGTTCGGCGCCGACAACGACACGGTCTATGTCACCGGCGAGCGCTGGCCGGTGCCGCTGTTGAAATTCGATGTGAGGCCGTGACTGCGTTCGGACGTTCGGCGCGTTGACGGCGGCGAAATCGCGCATCGTGGCCATAACCGCGTAGGGCGCAATAACCGAAGGGCATTGCGCCGTCCTTTTTGCGCGTTGCGCCATCCACGGCTGCGTCGCCGCAGTTTCAGGAACGCGGCTTTCGGGGAGACGGCGCAATGCCCTTCGGTTATTGCGCCCTACGCCAGCCATTCGCTCAATGCGCTGCGTTCGCCGAGGGCGAGTCGCGCGAGTGCGCGGCCGCAGAGCGCGCCGAGGATGTTGCCGGTGCCGTCGTAGGCGCCGGTCGCGAAGACGCCGCGCGCGATCTCGCCGAACACCGGCAGTCCGCGCTGCGTGAAGGCGACGCGCGCGGACCAGCGGTGCGTGACCGCGGCGCGGCTGCCGAGACGATCGCGCAGCAAGGCATCGAGATGCGCTTGCACGCGCGGCGATACGCCGTCCGCGGCGCGCCATTCCTCGTCGCCGCCGAGATCGCGTCCGCCGCCGAGCGCGATGCGCCCGTCCGCGCGTTGCAGCCAGTAGTCGTTGCCGTCGCGGAAATACACCGGGCGCTGCAGCGTCACCGTCGCGTCGGGCGCCGTCGCGAGCATCTGCAGCCGCGCCGAATGCACCTCGCCGGCGAACTGCGGCAGCAGCGCTTCGAGACCGCCGTCGACGGCGACGAGCACGAGATCAGCGCGGACCGTGCGCCCGCTCGTCATCGTGACGACGCCCGGCGCGATGTCGCCGACCTCGCCCCGAAACAGCGCGACATCCTGTGCGACGAGCGTCGCGGCCAGCTCGCGCCAGTAGCGGGCAGGATCGAACACGCCGTCGTCGGCGAACAGCACGCCGCGGCCTTCGGCGCCGAGATACGGCACGGCCGGCAGACCGTCGCGCTGCATCGCCTCGATCTGCGCGACGCAGTCGCGTTCTTCCTGCGCGTCGGCCGCGACGCGCAGCGAACCCGTCTGCCGGCAGACGTCCGGCGACTGCGCATAGCGCCGGGCCAGTTCGGAACGCGTCAACGCATAGATGCCGAGCGCACGCTCGCGGCCGTAGCGCTGCACGGCGTCATGGTAGAACGCGGCCTGACCCGCGAGCAGGAAGCCGCCGTTCGCGCCAGCCGCTCCGGCCGCGACGCCGTGGCGATCCACGCCGACGCAGCGCAGGCCCGCCTGCCGGCATTCCGCGAGCGCACTGAGCCCGCTGCCGCCGAGTCCGACGACGCAGACGTCGGCCCGCGCTGCGTCGGGCAGCGCGCCGAGTCCGAGGTCGAGCCCGTCGCGCCAGATCGATTCCGCCCGTGTTTCCCGCATGCCTGCCCCTGTCTGCGCCGCGCGCCGCATGGTAGCGGCTGGCCGTTGCTCATGCCTGCTGGTCGCTTGTTGAACTGATATCAAATTGATATCGTCCTCGCACACTCCAGGAGCGTCGCCATGAACGAGAAAACCGCTTGGTCCCTGCCCGGCATTCCGGGCCTGATCGCCCTGCTCGCCGGCTATGCAATCGCCGCCGTCATCTTCTTCCAGGGCGCCGCCGCGCGCGATGCCGGCGGTCCGCTCGGCGGCATCGTGATGTTCGTCGTCCTGAGCTTTCTGTCCAAGGGCTTCTTCCAGGTCCAGCCGAACCAGGGCAAGGTCATGCAGTTGTTCGGCCGCTATGTGGGCACCGTGCGCGCCGAGGGGCTGCGCTGGACCAATCCGTTCTACGGCAAGAGCAACGTATCGCTGCGCGTGCGCAACTTCGAATCGTCCAAGCTCAAGGTCAACGACAACGACGGCAATCCGATCGAGATCGCCGCGGTCGTGGTCTGGCAGGTCGTCGACACCGCCGAAGCGGTGTTCCAGGTCGACGACTACGAGAACTTCGTACAGATCCAGTCCGAAAGCGCACTGCGCCAGATGGCGACCAGCTATCCCTACGACGCGCACGACACGGGCGCGCCGAGCCTGCGCAGCCACGGCAAGGAAGTGAACCAGCATCTGCGCGACGAGATCCAGGAACGTCTCGGCAAGGCCGGCGTCGATGTCGTCGAGGCGCGCATCACGCATCTGGCCTATGCGCAGGAAATCGCCCAGGCCATGCTGCAGCGCCAGCAGGCCGGCGCGATCATCGCGGCCCGCACGCGCATCGTCGAAGGCGCCGTCAGCATGGTCGAGATGGCGCTCGAACAGCTCAGCAAGCGCGGCGTCGTCGAACTCGACGAAGAGCGCAAGGCGGCGATGGTGTCGAACCTGCTCGTCGTGCTCTGCGGCGAACGCGGCACCCAGCCGGTCGTGAATACCGGCACCCTGCACCACTGACGCCGTGAGCGAGAAAAAAGCCTATCCGCTGCGCATCAATGCGGCCGTGCTCGACGCGATGCAGACCTGGGCCGACGACGAACTGCGTTCGCTCAACGCGCAGATCGAGTACGTGCTGCGCGATGCGCTGCGCAAGAGCGGACGGCTGAAGTCCGCGGCAGAGGCCGAGCGCAAGAAAGGCGAATGAGTACGCTGCCGGCGAAACGCCGGCGGTGCGACGCGTCAAGGCGCGACCGGCAACCGTTGCCCTCGCCGTCATCGGCGCAGCGCCGCGGTCCGGCATCGGCACGTCTGCCCGCCATCGGTGCGCTCGGCGTACGGCTGAGCACGACATCGCGGCCCGTGCGATTGTCGGCCACGCGATTCCCGCCTCGTGCTCGGCTATCTCTTGCGTTTGCGCGGCATCGAAGCCGCGATGCTCGCGCGGGCCGGTTCGCCTCTGGTCGCAACTGCGTACACGGAGGTAGAAAATTTCAATCGGCGGACAGGACGCTGGCGGCGCAGGCGTTCCTGTGGCGACAATCGCCGAATGACACGATTGCCGTCCGAATTGCCGGCGCCGCCGCCTACCGCAACGCCGACGCAGCGCATCGCACTGCTGGCGCACGCACGCGAACTCGGCGTGCCGGCCGACTATGGGCGCCGTCGCGCGCTGCGCGCCACGCGCGAACCTGCGCATCTTGCCTTCGCCGGGTACGACATCCACGCGCGCCCACAATGGCTGACGCCGCGCGCGGCGCGGGCATGGCTGCGCATGCGCCATGCCGC
>CAMLLF010000289.1 GCA_946480705.1 uncultured Lysobacteraceae bacterium
CGGCGGCGCGCGGTGGCGACGGCGCCGACGGCACGGTCGTGGCCGGTTCCGGCGGCGGCGCTTCGCGTCCGCAGCCGGCCATTGCGACGAGTGTCGCGAGAAGCAGCGATCTGGCGCTAGGCGTGGTCATCGTCGTCGACAGGGGATCAAAGGGACTTCGGCGGCCGTTGCTTCCTCGCCTCGGCAACGATCGTTTCGAGCTCGGCCGCGACCTCGGGCGGCTGTTTCGCGATCTCGCTCTCGCAGATGTCGAAGACGCGCGCATGCTGCACGGCGTTGGACGTCAGCGACCAGCGCGCGGCACCGGCCGTCGCAAGCTTGTTGACGTCGCCCTTCACGTTGATCCACGGCAACGCCGACATGATGCGCACGACCGGTTCGCTGTCGCCGGAGGCGAGAAACGCACCCCAGTTCGCGTCGAGCGTCCAGGCGCCCTGTTCGAGCGGAATCTTCGTGATCGGCATCGGCGAGCCCTCGCTGAGCAGGGACAGGTTCTCTGCCAGCCCAGACCGTGCGGCGAGGATTTCACTGACCGTTTTCTTCGACGCCGGAACGTCGGCGTACCAGATTCCGAGAACGACGACGCCCATCTGGACGTCGTTCAGATCGGCGAGTTGCTTCGCCCACGCGGCGAGCCGGTCCGGATGCTTGCGGACGATGCCGGCAATGAAGCCGAAGGCCGGCGCCTTCGTGCGTTCGCTGTCGAGCATTCCCGAACGCGCCATCAGGCGGACGGCCTCGACGAAACGGTCCGGCTCGGGATTCCGGTAGTGATGCGTCATCCATCGGCTCAGGTCCTCCGGCGATTGAAGCGGCGTGTCTGCGGACGAGGCAACGAGGGACACGAACAGCAGTAGCCATGCGGAAAGAGTTTTCATGGAGCGTCGCTCGATCCTCGGATGATGTGGCAGGGAAGCGCGTCGCCGGGGCGATGACTCGTCCTCGGTCGCGCTTGGTGCGGTTACCAGAATTTCCACCACGGCTTCGCGGCGGTTCTGCTGTGTTCGCGGTCGGCGGTGGTAGCGTGCGACGGCGACTCGCGCGGATCCGCGCTGTGCGTGTCGACCGGAAATGCTCCGGACTCGTCCAGTGCGTACACGAGGTAGTTCCGGTCGGTCGACAGATAGTCGTACGGCGCGCCGAGCCGTCGCGCCAGTTCGAGAATCTCGTCCTCGCTGGCGTAGCTCCAGTCGATGTCGTGTTCTTCGGCGAGGCGATCGCCGGTGTCGCATTCCACGGCGCCATCGACCGCGAGCACATCGCGGCGAAGCCCGGGGCTGAACAGGCGGAAGCCGTAGCTGCCCGAAGCGCCTTCGCAGAGCCACGCCAGGATGTCCGTGGCGTGTTCCCGTGCGAAATCGCTCAGCGCATCGTCGCTCGTCATCACGACGAGTTCGGGATCGAGGAGCCAGGTCCAGCCGTCCGACTCGTAGGCCGCCTTGCGCACGACATCGCGGTTCGGCCAGCGTCGTCGCGGCGGCCGCCGCGGTGGTGCATACAAGCGGCGATCCGACGATGCGGTAGTCGAGCCGCGACAACAGATCGCTCATGCGGGAAATGTGGCTGCCCCGGATGCAGACGGCGCTCATATGGAGTGACATGGTTGTCCCGGCAGCATGCGCGACGTCGTCGACCGCGCTTTCGTGGTCAAGTTTCGAGCGGAAGCATCCTTGCACGCATGCCGCACTGCGGCAACCGGCGCCCGGCGCGGCATTTCCGCGGAACGACTTGTCGAATCCGGTCCGTTCGGCGCCCCGCCAGATTGACGCGAAGTGGACAAATGCGCTCTGATGCGCGGTACGCGAAGCAGCGCCCCGGGGCGGTTCGCCGAAGGCTCGAGGCAGGCGCTTCCGACCGCGGAAAGCTGGGAGAGATCGCATGGAAACGTCGGGCGCAATGCCGGATTTCCGCCTGATCTTCGAAAGTGCGCCGGGCCTGTACCTGATCCTGACGCCGACGCTGCACATCGTTGCGGTCAGCAATGCCTACCTGCGCGCGACGAAGACGTCCCGCGACGAGATACTCGGCCGGCACCTGTTTCAGGTCTTTCCCGACAACCCGGACGATCCCGAGGCCAGCGGCACGCGCAATCTGCGCACGTCGCTCGAACGCGTGCTCGCCGATCGCGTCGCCGACGCGATGGCCGTGCAGAAGTACGACATCCGCAAGCCGGAGTCCGAAGGCGGCGGGTTCGAGGAGCGCTACTGGAGTCCGGTGAACACGCCGGTTCCCGACGCCGACGGTTCCGTCCGTTACATCATCCACCGCGTCGAAGACGTCACCGAGTTCGTGCGCGCGCGTCAGCACGGCCGGGAACAGGCGCAGCTCGCCGAATCGCTGCGCGAGCGCGCCGACCGGTTCGAAGCCGAGATCTTCCAGCGCGCGGCGGAAGTCCAGGAGGCGAACCGGCGGCTCGAAACGGCGAACCTCGAACTCTCGCGGCTCTATTCGGCGACCAAGGAACTCGACGAGTTGAAGACGCGCCTGTTCTCCAACATCAGCCATGAACTGCGCACGCCGCTGACCTTGATCCTGGGGCCGGTCGAATGGCTGCTCGGCTGCAGCGGACTCGACGACGAGCAGCGCCGCTGGCTCGAAACCATCGCGCGCAATGCGCGCGCGCTGCTGCGTCATGTGAACGACCTGCTCGATGTCGCGAAGCTCGAAGCGGGCAAGATGACCGTGCGCTACGACGAGGTCGACATGGTCCATCTGACGCGGCTGACGGCGGCCTACTTCGACTCGCTGGCGAGGGAGCGCGGCATCCATTTTCGCGTCGACACGCCGGAGAGCCTGCGCGTGCAGGCCGACGTCGAGAAGGTGCAGCGGATTCTCGTGAACCTGCTCGCGAACGCATTCAAGTTCACGCCCGATGCCGGACACGTGCATCTGCAGCTGCGCTGCGAGGCCGGACGCGGTTCCTTCAGCGTCGAGGATTCCGGACCCGGCGTGCCGCCGGCATTGCGCTCGGCGATCTTCGAGCCGTTCCGGCAGGCCGAGCACGCCGCGACGCGGCGCCACGGCGGCACCGGCCTCGGCCTCGCGATCGTGCGCGAATTCGTCGATCTGATGGGCGGCGCCATCGAGGTCGGCGATTCCGCGCTCGGCGGCGCGGCGTTTCGCATGGAACTGCCGATGGTCGCGATCGTCGACGCGGAATCCGATGTCGACATCGACGCCGCGCTGCCGCCGGCGGCCGCGGTCTCGATCGACGAATACCTGCATCCGCTGTCGCGCCCGCGCGGCGAGGATGCGGTTGCGGCCGAAGCCGCCGGCGCGCGCACGCTGCCGCTCGTGCTCGTCGTCGAGGACAACCGCGAGATGCATCATTTCGTGCGCGACTCGCTGCCCCCGACGGTGCGCACGATCGGTGCGTTCTCGGGACGCGAGGGCGTCGACGTCGCGATCGCCTCGCGGCCCGATCTGATACTCAGCGACGTGATGATGCCGGACATGAGCGGCGACGAACTCGTGCAGGCGATCCGCGGCATGCCGGAATTCGACAGTGTTCCGATCATCCTGCTGACCGCCAAGGCCGACGACGAGCTGAAAGTCCGCATGCTCCGGAGCGGCGCGCAGGATTTCCTGACCAAACCCTTCCTCGTCGCCGAACTCGTCGCGCGCGTCACCAATCAGCTCGCGATGTCGCACGCGCGGCAGATTCTCCAGCGCGAACTCGCGAGCAGCGAGGCCGACGTGTCGGCGCTCGCGAAGGATCTCGCCGTGCGCAAGCGCGCGCTGGAAGCGACGCTCGACGACCTGCGCGACCGCGATGCGGCGCTGGCCGTGCTGAATGCGCAGCTCGAACAGCGTGTCGCGGAACGGACCGCGCAGCTCGTCGCCGCGAATCGCGATCTCGAAATCTTCTCGTTCTCCGTGTCGCACGAACTGCGCGCGCCGGTGCGGCATCTGATCGGTTTCAGCAGGATCCTGAAGGACCGCTACGGCAGTCTTTTCGACGAAGACGGCCGCGTCTACCTGCAATTCATCGCCGACGGCGCGCGGCGCATGAACGAACTCATGGACGCGCTGCTCGCGATGGGTCGCGTGACGCGCGCGGAACCCGACTGGTGCACGATCGAACTCGGCGAACTCGTCGCGGAAGTGCGCGGCGAACTCGAACCGGAATTCGCCGGCCGCCGGATCGAGTGGAACGTCGGCACGCTGCCGCTCGTGCATGCCGATCGCCGCCTGCTCAAGGTCGTGCTGTCGAATCTGCTGCTGAATGCGATAAAGTACACAAAGAAACAGGCGGTCGCCTGCATCGGCATCGGATATTCGCCGTCCGATCACGGCGCCGGTGCGATCTGGATACGCGACAACGGCGTCGGATTCGAACCGCGCTTCGCCGACCAGCTGTTCGGCGTGTTCCGGCGCCTGCACAGCAAGGAAGAATTCGAAGGTTCGGGCCTCGGCCTCGCGACGGCACAGCGCATCATTGAAAAGCACCGCGGCCGCATCTGGGCCGAATCGCGGCCGGGCGAAGGCGCGACGTTCTATTTCACGCTCGGCGAGCACGAGCCCGCGATGACCGCGCCTGCGCTGTCCGGCGAAGATCGGCACGGAGACGCATTGGCGCACGCGGGAGCCGTGCGGCATTGAGGGGCGCGGAGTGGGGGAGTCGGGAACGTGCAGGTTGCGGCGAGCCGCAGGCCAACCGCGGCATCGGCGTCTCTTGGCCACGAAGAACCCCCCGGCGGAGAATGCAGCCATCGAGCGATCCGCAACCACGCGGTCGCATTCGCCCCGCGAACGCCGCAGCGAGCTAGTGCAGATGAACCGCCAGCCACCGCGCGCCGTGCGACACGCGCCGGACCGTGTGCGGGGTTCCCGAGGGGATGAATACCGAGTCGCCGGCGTGGAGTTCGAGAACCTCGCCGGCGAGTTCGAGCATCGCGCTTCCGGTCAGCAGCACGACCCATTCGTCCTGGCTTTGCAGGTATTCCACGGGCGTCGTATCGGCGGAACTGACGATGCGCTCGACGACGAGATTGCGGTGACTGAGCAGCGTGTCGAAGCGTTCGCCCTGTGCAGGCACCTCGGCGTCGACCATGAGATTGCCGGTGCGCATGCGAAGCGGCCTCGTCGGATCGCGTGACGGACGGCGCCGTGCCGCGGGTCTGCTACGGATTCAACACGAGGTCGCGGCTGGCCAGCAGCTTGTCGAGCTCGGCTCCTGCCCTGACCCAGTGCAGGCGAAGGCGGTCCAGCGAAGCCGTGTCCACGCTCTTGGCGAGCGCGCTCTTGATGAAGGCGCCGCGCGCCTCGTGCTCGGCATGCCGCGCGCGCTCGAGTTCCTGATCGAGCCGGCTGCGGAATACGGTGTATTTCTCGTGCGGCATCGCCGTCCCCCCCGGGTCATCGCCGGGGGCAATCCTAGACGCGTCGGCGGCGTGAAATCTGTGACGATTTCGTCGCCGCAGGCGTGGATCGTGCCTAGTCCGGAACGGCGTCGGGCGCCCGCGCGCTCCGGAATCGGGCGTCTACCGGTGTCAGGCGGGGGACGGGGGCGGCCGCGTTGTCGACGGGCAGTCAGCCCGCGGCGCCGGTTCCGCCCCTGTCACGGCGTGCGCGTAACCGGGCCGGCCGGCGCTTCCCCGCGGCGCGCGAAACCGGAAAAACGTTCGTCCGCAGCGGATGCTGCCGGCGAAGGACCGAAAAAAAATGTGTGTTCCGGGGCCGCGAAAACGCGATCGCCGACCACCGCAGACTCGGCCGCGACCTGGACATCTTCGCCTCGGACCCGCTCATCGGCGCCGGTCTGCCGTCGATCGTCAGTGAAAGATCCGCGCCCGTCGTGG
>CAMLLF010000290.1 GCA_946480705.1 uncultured Lysobacteraceae bacterium
CAACGCTTCGGCCTCGGCGAACTTGCCGCCGCCCGCACCATCGGTGCCGACGAACGTGTCGTGAAGAGCGGCCGCTCGATGCCGATCAACGAGTTCATCGATGCGAGCGTGTTCAGACGCTGTCAGGCGAAGCCGAAATATCGGCCCGACAATCTGCTCGAGTGGGCGAAGCGTCGCGGCGTGGATCTGACGAAGCCGGTGCCGGACGACGGGGTTTCGGCGGCGTAGCAGGGAATCGGGAGCGGGGAATGCGGAATCGCAAGAGCGGCATTCCGGCGTTCGGCGCGACTGTTTCGCTATTGCTCGATACGATGCCCGATTCCCGATTCCCGATTCCCGCAGGAGGTGATCCATGGACGAACAGAAACGCCTGGCCGTACTCATCGACGCCGACAACGCCGAGCCCGGCGTCATCGATGCGCTGCTGGCCGAAGTGGCCAAGTACGGCACGGCGAGCGTCAAGCGCATCTACGGCGATTTCACGTCGACGCTCATGACGCAGTGGAAGAAGGCGCTGCTGCGGCACTCGATCACGCCGATCCAGCAGTTCGCCTATACCAGCGGCAAGAATGCGACCGACAGCGCGATGATCATCGATGCGATGGACATCCTGTATACGGGCCGCTACGACGGGTTCTGTCTCGTTTCCAGCGATTCGGATTTCACGCGGCTCGCGCAGCGGCTGCGCGAAGGCGGCCAGACCGTCTACGGCTTCGGCGAGAAGAAGACGCCGGACCCGTTCATCCAGGCCTGCGACAAGTTCATCTACACGGAATTGCTGCGCGTGCGGGCGACACCTCCGAAGTCCGCCGCGAAGCCCGCCTCGCCGGCGAAGGCGAAGCCGGCCAAGGGCGCGCCGTCGGCTGCGAAGCCTCCGGCAAAGACGACGGCGAAAGAAACACCGCCGGCGAAGGAAGCCGAACCGGCCGTGCCGGCGTTGCCCGTGGACCTGCTGCAGCGCGCGATCGAGGAATCGTCCGACGAACACGGCTGGGCGAATCTCGGCGCGGTCGGCAACTACCTGACGAAAGTGCAGCCGGATTTCGACCCGCGCCTCTACGGCAAGCGCAAGCTCAGCGATCTGCTGCGCACGCGCGCCGGCGTGTTCGGTCTCGAGGAACGCGGACCGGCCGGCGGACCGAAGGCCACGTATGTCCGCAATCTCTGACGCGACGCACGGCCGCGATCGAGAGAGCGGGAGAGGTCTGCCGCGCCGGCCGCTGAGCGCGAAGGTGCCGTAGTCCGAAGCTGCCGTAGTCCGGCGGCTGGCCCAGGATGCCACCCGTGACGGCCACGTGGAACGCGCCCGTTGACTCCGGCACGGTTGCCTACGCGCGACAGCATCCAGGCGATGCGCAACGGCGACCGCCGCGTCCGGTCGGGCGCGTCGCCGCTTTGCGGCACCTATCCCAACAGGCGTTCGTCCCGCCCCGTACCATCGCTGCGATCAACGGGAGCTGCCGATGCTGAAAAAGGAAAAGATGGCCGGTGCCGCATTCGCGGCCGCGCTCGCCTGTGCGGGCACGCCCGCGATCGCCGCCGTGGAATGGACCGGCGTCAATCTCGCCGGCGCCGAATTCGACAGCGGAACGTTCTGGCCGAACGCGGCCGAGATGAACTATTTCCGCGCTGCCGGCATGAACATCGTACGCGTGCCGTTCCGCTGGGAGCGCCTGCAGCCGGCGCTCAACGCGCCGCTCGACGCAACCCAGCTGTCGGCATTGCGCACCGTCGTCGCCGCGGCGCGCACGGCCGGTCTCTCGGTGATTCTCGATCCGCACAACTACGCGCGCTACAACGGCAACGTGATCGGCAGCGGCGCCGTGCCGCGCGCCGCGTTCACGGATTTCTGGAACCGGCTCGCGACCGCGTTCCGCGACGAGCCGCACGTGATCTTCGGCCTCATGAACGAGCCGAACAGCATGCCGACCGAAGACTGGCTGCTCGCGGCGAACGCGGGCATCGCCGGCATCCGCAACGCGGGTGCGCAGCAGTGGATCCTCGTGCCGGGCAATGCCTGGACCGGCGCGCACAGCTGGCTGCAGAA
Source organism: uncultured Lysobacteraceae bacterium (assembly GCA_946480705.1). The sequence goes on from CAMLLF010000290.1 coordinate 2,048, forward strand.
CTGGTACGGCACGCCGAACGGTTCGGTCATGGGCGGCATCGTCGATCCGCAGAACCACTACGCCTACGAGCTGCATCAGTATTTCGACGGCGACTTCTCCGGCCAGTCGTCGTGGTGCAACGCGAGCAACGGCGCCGCGCAGCTCGCCGCGGTCACGCAGTGGCTGCGCGAGCGCGGCAAGCGCGGCTTCCTCGGCGAATTCGCCGGCGGCAACAACATCGACTGCCGCACCGCCGTCACGAATGCACTGGGATACATCGAGAACAACGGCGATGTTTGGCTCGGCTGGAGCTGGTGGGCGGCCGGCCCGCAATGGGGCGACTACATCTTCACGCTCGAACCCACGAACAACTACACCGTCGACCGGCCGCAGATGGACTGGCTGCGGCCGTATTTTGCGGACGATCGGCTGTTTGCCAGCGGGTTTGAGTAGCGAGAGCCGGGAATCGGGAGTCGTAAGAGCGGGGTGGTGAAACGGCAATCAAAGCGCGTCGTCTCGCTGCGCGCCGAAACCAGTCCTCCCCTTCGCGGGGAGGGTGGCACGGGCGGTCCGTCAAGCAAACGGCAAGCGGAACGACGCGATAGGGAACTACCCGGCCCGCATCGAGACCTCCACGTCAGGCCCGAACGGAATGGACAGGTAGCCATTTCCCGCCGCGCGCACGTGCGCGAGATAGTCCGGGCTGTAGTCGGCGTTGTCCGCAACGACCAGCGCTCCGGGGCGAAGACGGCTTTCGACGAGACGCAGGACGTCGGTATAGAGCGCCTTCGCGCCGTCGAGCAGCAGCAGGTCGATCGTTTCGGGAAGGTCGGTGCTCAGCGTCACGAGCGCATCGCCTTCGCGGATTTCCACGAGATCGGCGAGACCGCCGGCGACGAGGTTCGCGCGGGCTTTCGCGACCTTGCCCGGCTCGAACTCGCTCGTGATGAGACGGCCGCCGCCGTTGTCGCGCAAGGCGGCTGCGAGATACAGCGTCGAGATACCGATGGAAGTGCCGAACTCGACGATGCTCCGCGCACGGCTGCTGCGCGCGAGGAGGTAGAGCAGGGCGGCAGTCTCGCGCGACACGGCGAGCGGAAAGTCCTTGAGCTGCGTGTAGATGTCGAGGTACTCGGTCCGGTTGTGCATGAGCCGCATGTGCTGTTCCGGCGTCATGTCGGCGAACACGGGGCTGTTCGCGGGCGACGCCGCGGCGTCTTCGTCGAACAGGCGGTCGAGCAGGCGGTCCAGCGGTGCGGTGGTCAACGTGGTCATTTCTGTCTCCGGTCGATGCAGGGTTGCAAGGCCGGATTAGAATGTGACGAATTCGTCGCGTTTCCAATTCGCATTCCGGAGGCTCCATGACCGACCGTCGAAAACCGCGTATTTCCCAGCGAAAACAGCCGAAACAGGCGCGCTCGACCGAACTCGTCGCGATCATTCTCCAAGCCGCGGTTCAGGTTTTGGCGAAGGAGGGAGCGACCCGCTTCACGACCGCGCGCGTCGCGGAGAAGGCCGGCGTCAGCGTCGGCTCGGTGTATCAGTACTTCCCCAACAAGGCGGCGATCCTGTTTCGCCTTCAGAGCGACGAGTGGAAGCAGACCAGCGATCTGCTGCGCGGCATTCTCGAGGACTCGCGATTCGCGCCACAGGAACGGCTGCGACGGCTGGTTCATGCGTTCATCCGTTCCGAATGCGACGAGGCGTCGATGCGCGGCGCGCTCAACGACGCCGCGCCGCTGTACCGCGATGCGCCCGAAGCGCAGGCGGCGCGCGTGTCGGGATCGCGCGCGATGCAGGACTTTCTGCGGGAAACACTGCCGGATACGTCGGACGCGGCGCGCACGCTGGCCGGCGAACTGGTTACGACGACGCTGAAGACCGCCGGCAAGGAGTTCTCCGAGCGCCCGCGCAAGCCGGCGGAGATCGCGCGCTTTTCCGACGCGATGGCCGACATGTTCTGCGCATACCTCGATCGCGTCGCGAAACGCACGACGTAGAGCGCAGTAAGCGAAGCGCATTGCGCCGCCACCGACGAAGCGAAGGAGTTCCCGGCGTACCGCTCCGGCCGAAGAGGCGCTTGGGGTGCGGCGCCGTGACGCGGTGATCCGGACCCCGGCGCGATGACGCAATACGCTTCGGTTCTCGCGCCGTTTTTCCGATCGCGGTCTCGCACGTCGGACGCGGCCGGCGCTGCGGCGAATCTCGTGCGAGCGATGCGGTAGGGATGCGCGGCGCCCGAGCGTCTGTAGTCCCTTTTTGCGCAGACCGATCTGCAGCGCGGCGAAGAACCGCGCAGCACGCTTTTTCCTACCGCCGGTGCAGCCGGCATCGTCGCTGCGCAGCGCATCACAGTGCTCCGGACACCGCTCACGCAGCGTTCGGCACCGATGCGCGACCGGCGTCGCGCATCGCAGAAACATTCCGGCGACGAATACGCGTTGCGCGCGGTTCGCACGCGAGCCCGCTGCGTCGCCGTCATCCACGTTCATTCTCAAGGAGCAGCCCATGCAATCGGAACCGGCCAGCGCAACCACACGACGCGACGCGACCGGCGAGCCTGCCGACCTCGATCGGCGCTCGCTGCTCAAGGCGATGCTCGTCGGCGCAGGGCTCGCGGCGTGTCCGCTGTCGAGCGCGATCGCGCAGGCGCTCGCCGCGCCCGAAGGCAGCGATCGCGTGTTCGCCGACGGCTTCGAGCCGGCGCCGGGCGGCCGCATGGGTTTCAGCGTGCGCGCGCCGGGCGCGCAGGCGCAGGCACCGGTCGCGCTCGGATTCGCGTTCCGCCGCGGCGACGTGCCGGCCGGCAGCGGCGTGACGGCGAATCAGGGTGCGCTGCAGGTGACGCCGCGCAACTACTGGCCCGACGGTTCGCTGAAGTTCGCGCAGCTGGTCTGGCGCGGCGCCGTGAACGCCGCGCCGACGTTCGTGCAACTGTCCGCCGGCAGCGCCGGATCGGGTACGGCGCTGACGCTGGCCGATCTGCAGGCGACCGGCGTCACGGCGAGCATCGCCTGCGGCGCCTATGGCACGGTGTCGTGGTCGGGCAGCGACTGGGCGGCGCCGTTCGCGTTCGAGTCGGGCCAGTCGGCCTGGATCAGCGGACCGCTGATGTCGTCGTGGATCTACCGCAAGGCCGTCGGCAGCGATCCGCATCTCGTCGCGTGGCTCGAAGTGCGGCTGTATGCCGGCGGCGCGGTCGACGTGCTGCCGTGGATCGAGAACGGCTATCTCAAGGTCGCTGCGCCGGCGAGCAAGGCCGCAACGTTCACCTTTACACTCGGTGGCACGCAGCGCTTCAGCGCGGCCGTCACGCTGCCGCACCACTGCCGCACGCCGCTGGTGTCGGGCGCCGCGCTGTCGCACTGGCTCGCCGGCGATCCGCAGATTGTCGTGCAGCATGACGCGGCCTATCTGATGGCCAGCGAACTCGTGCCGACCTATCGCGCGAACGTCGCGGCGAACGCGCCCGTCGTCTCGGCGCTGCCCGCCGCCTACGTTCCGCTGCAGCAGGGTTCGTTCACGTTCGACGGCGACGGCATGACCGCGTCGGGCTACCAGGAGCCGATCGGCCTGCTGCCGCAGCACGACGTGCTGTATCTGACGAGCCCCGGCGTGGCGTATGCGGCGGTCGTGCGCAACGGCTTCAGCGCGGGGCGCTATCCGATCCACTACCGCGACGAAACCACGAACCGGCCGATCCGCTTCACGAGCCATCCGACGCTCGGCATTTCCAACGGCAGCGGATTCCACGACAACGGCGCCAGCGGC
>CAMLLF010000291.1 GCA_946480705.1 uncultured Lysobacteraceae bacterium
TCCAGCTGTTATGGAACGCGATTTCCTCGGGGCAGCACACCTTGAGTCCCTGGCGGTTCTCGATGGTCTCGATGTAGTTCGAGGCTTCGACGAGCGAGTCGTGCGTGCCGGTGTCGAGCCAGGCATAGCCGCGGCCGAGCTTTTCGAGCATCAGCGAGCCGTCTTCGAGGTAGCAGCGGTTCAGATCGGTGATTTCGAGTTCGCCGCGTGCCGAGGGCTTGAGGCTGCGCGCATAGTCGACCGCGCGGCCGTCGTAGAAATACAGGCCGGTCACGGCGTAGTTCGACTTCGGCGCGGTGGGCTTCTCCTCGAGGCCGACGACGCGGCCCGAGGCGTCGAACTCGGCGACGCCGTAGCGTTCCGGATCGTGCACGTAGTAGCCGAACACTGTCGCGCCCTGCGTGCGCGCGGCCGAGCGCCGCAGCACGTCGGTGAAGCCGTGGCCGTAGAAGATGTTGTCGCCGAGGATCAGGCACGACGGATCGGTGCCGACGAAATCGGCGCCGATGTGATACGCCTGCGCCAGACCGTCCGGCGAGGGCTGCGCGGCGTAGCTGATCGACAGGCCCCACTGCGAACCGTCGCCGAGCAGCTGGCGGAACAGCGCCTGCTCGTGCGGCGTGTTGATGACGAGCACGTCGCGGATGCCGGCGAGCATCAGCACGCTCAGCGGGTAATAGATCATCGGCTTGTCGTAGACCGGCAGCAGCTGCTTGCTGACGACCTGGGTCAGCGGATAGAGCCGCGTGCCGGAACCACCGGCGAGAATGATGCCTTTCTTCGTCGTCACGTTCGTCGTCCTGCGTTGCCGTCCTGCCTGAAGGCGCGCGCGGCGCCCGGTACCCCCAATCTGCGCTCAGACTCCGCCGAGGCGCTCCATGCGATAGCTGCCGTCGAGCACGCGGCCGCACCAGGGCTGGTTGTCGAGGTACCAGTCGACCGTGCGCGCGATGCCGCTCTCGAAGGTTTCCTGCGGCTGCCAGCCGAGCTCGCGCTGCAGCTTGCTCGAATCGATCGCGTAGCGGCGGTCGTGGCCCGGGCGGTCCTTGACGTAGGTGATCAGGCTTTCGCGGCGGCGGCCGTCGGCGAGCGGGCGGCGCTGGTCCAGAAGTCCGCAAATGGTCTTTACCACATGGATATTTTCGCGTTCGGAATCGCCGCCGACGTTGTAGACCTCGCCGGTGCGCCCGGCTTCGAGCACGCGCTGGATCGCGCGGCAGTGGTCGCGCACGAACAGCCAGTCGCGCACGTTGCGGCCGTCGCCGTAGACCGGCAGCGGCTCGCCCGCGAGCGCCTTCTGGATCACCAGCGGAATGAGCTTTTCGGGAAACTGATACGGACCGTAGTTGTTCGAGCAGTTCGTCGTCAGCGTCGGAAAGCCGTAGGTGTGGTGGAACGCGCGCACGAGGTGGTCGGAGGCGGCCTTGGACGCCGAATACGGCGAATTCGGCGCATACGCGGTTTCTTCGGTGAACTTGCCGACCGGGCCGAGCGAGCCGTAGACCTCGTCGGTGGACACGTGCAGGAAGCGGAAGCCGTCCTGGCGCTCGAGCGGCAGGCCGCGCCAGTAGGCCAGCGAGCGTTCCAGCAGGTTCAGCGTGCCGACGACGTTGGTCTGGACGAATTCGGCCGGGCCGTCGATGGAACGGTCAACATGCGACTCGGCCGCAAAATTCACGACGGCGTCGGGTTCGTGCTCGGCGAGCAGCGTCTCGATCAGCGCGCGGTCGCCGATGTCGCCCTGCACGAAGACGTGGTCCGGATGGCTGCGCAGCGGCGCCAGCGTGTCGAGGTTGCCGGCATAGGTCAGCTTGTCGAGGTTGACCACGCGGAAACCGCCCTGGCCCAGCAGATCAAGCACGAAGTTGCCGCCGATGAAGCCGGCGCCACCAGTCACGAGCAGGGTTTTCATGCGTCAGGGTCGCTCCAGATTGCCCGATACGGCCGGGAAACGCCGGCCGCAGAGCCCGAAAGCGTACCAGAAGGCCGTCCGGGCCGCCCCGCGACGGCGTCTCGGCGCACCGCCCGGACGCTGCCGACTGTCAGGTCCGGCGGCCTGACTGCGTATTCCGCTCCCGACCACTCACCCGGAACCCCTCATGCGCCGTATCTCGTTGCTGCTGCTCGCTCTTTCCGCCCTGCCCGGCGCTGCCGTCGCCGCCGAACAACTCGATGCGACATACCGTGTGACCAGCAACGGGCCGATCAGCTTCAGCGCGGTCGCGCTGCTGCCGCTGCCGGGTGGGCGCCTGGTCGAAGTGGTCCAGTGGCCAACCCAGTCGGGGGTCTGCGGCGATACCGCCTGCATCGGCCTGAGGTTCTGGGACGCCAACACGAATCTGATCGGCACGGCGCGGGTCAAGGCAGCGGCACTGCAGTCGGTCAAGGCGGCGACGGTCGACGGCCGCGGCCGCATTGTCGTCGTCGGCAGCTATCAGGGGGCCGGTGCCGACGGCATCGACTTCGGCGTCGTGCGCTTCAATACCGACGGCAGCGACGACACGAGCTTCGCCGGCGATGGCGGCACCGTCGTCAACTTCGGCCTCGGGCAATCCAACGACGACTATCCGACCGCCGTCGCGGTCGATCGCGACGACAACATCGTCGTCGTCGGCTCGGTGCAGCGCTCCACGGCCGGGGACACCGACATGGGCATCGCGCGGCTGCGCGCGTCCGACGGCGCGCTCGACACGACCTTCAGCGGCGACGGCAAGAACCAGGTGTTCTTCGATCTCGGCCCGAACCTGCGCATCGATCAGGCCAACGCGGTGGCCGTGCGCAACGACCGCAAGACCGTGCTCGGCGGCATCGCGCTCGACAGCGCGATCTCGCGGATCCGGCCGGTCATGGCGCAGCTCAACGCCGACGGCACGCTGGACACGAGTTTCTGTTCGCCGACCTGCTCGCTCAATGCCGGCTACGACACGATCCACACCGGACGGCGCGTCTACTACTTCGGCACGCTGTCGGCGCATTCGGACGAGATCCTCGGCATCGACGTCGCCGGCAACAACGACATCGCGATCGTCGGACACACCTTTGCCGACGACGGTTCGAACCGCCGCGCCGCACTCGCGCGCTTCAACGCCGCCGGCAGCCAGCTTTCGGAGCGCATCGAAGCGGGTCTCGGCGACAACGGTTCGTTCCGCGACGTGCGCTTCGCCGACGGCAACGGCACGCGCATGATCGCCGCGGGCGTCAGCGGTCCCGGCTCGAACTATTTCCTGGCGCAGGCATTCACGGCGACGTCGCAACCCGATGCCACCTACGGCAACTGCCTGACGAACAACAGCGGCTTCTGCTTCATCGGCGGCTCCGGCATCGGCGACGACGGTCCAAACGAGGCCGGCCAGCTGCATCTCGACGCGCGCGGCCGGCCGCTGTTCATGGGCCGGTATTTCACGGACGGCGTCACGCGCGGCCAGATCCTCTCGCAGCGCATCACGAACACGACGGGACCGCTGCCGGATCGCATCTTCCGCCAGGGCTTCCAGTGACCGCGACGCCGCGCCGGTCTCAGCCGCGCGCGGCAGCCGCCGGCAGGCCCGGCACGACGCGCGCGAGCAGCGCGTCGAGCAGCGGATCGAGCAGCCTGCGGCCGCGCAGTCCGTCGCGCCACATCGGCGGAATGCCGGCCAGCCCGTAGCGCAGGCCGGCGATGCCGCCGGCCACCGCAGCCGTCGTGTCGGTGTCGTTGCCGAGCGCGATGGCGGCGCGCACGGTGTCGGCGTAGTTCGTCTCGCGGTCGAGCGCATGGCGCGCCGACCACAAGGTGTCGACGACATAGCCGCTGCCGCCGACCTGCTGCGCGCGGCGCGGGTCGAGCACGATGTCGATTTCCAGAACGGGAAAAATGGACGGATCGGCGTGGCGGCGCAGGCTTTCCTCGGCCGCGGTCCAGGCGTCCATGTGCCCGCTCAGTTCCGCGCGGGCCCAGAGGCAGTAGAACCCGCAGGCGATCTGCGCACGCACGTGCGCGTGCGTCGGCACGGACTGCCACGCGGCCATCTGCATCAGCGCCGCATCGTCGGCGTCGTGCCACAGCGCGAGCGGCAGCACGCGCATCAGCGAGCCGTTGCCGTTGCGGCGTTCGTCCGCCGGCGACGCTGCGGTCGGCGCCGCGCCGGAACGCAGTGCGTTCAGCGCCTGCAGCGTCTGCAGGCCGACGTCGAACACCCTGCCGTCGACCGCGAGATAGCCGTCGTCGTACCAGTTCACGAGCCGGCGCGAGAAATCGCCGAGGTCGAAACCGCCGCACTCCAGCAAGGACGCGAGCAGGCACAGCGCCTGCGCGCCGTCATCGGACCAGGTGCCCGGCGGCACGCCCGCATGCGCGCGGCGGAACCCCGGCGGCGGATCGAAGGCGATGTCGGCGAATGGCGGCAGCTCGGCCGCCGGATGAAATTCGTAGGGAACGCCGAGCGCGTCGCCGACGAGCAGGCCGACGAGTCCACCGGCGATCCGGTCACGGCGCTGCGCGTCTTCCGGCGAGAAGCGTGCCGCGGGCTCCGGCACGTCGGGGTCGTCCGTCAGGTCCATCGCCGCGCGCTCCGGCCGTTGCCGCGGCACCGGGGCGGTGTGCTTCGATCGCCGCGGCGCCACAGTTCACTGGATTGCAAAGTAAAAATCAGAACGGAATGTCGTCGTCGTCGAAACCGGTGTTCTGCACCGGCTGCGGCGCGCCGCGCTGCGGTGCGGACTGCGGGCCGCGCGCGGGACCGCGCTCGCCGCCGCCGCTGCGGGAACCACCGCCTTCGTAGCCGCCGCCACCGCGGGAACCGCCGCCTTCATAGCCGCCGCGCGAGCCGCCTTCCATGTCGCCGCCGCCGGGACGGCCGCCGAGCATCTGCATTTCCGCGGCGACGATGTCGGTCGAGTAGCGCTTCACGCCGTCTTTCTCGTATTCCTCGGTCCGCAGCGAGCCTTCGATGTAGACCTGCGAGCCTTTCTTCAGGTATTCGCCGGCAATCTCGGCGAGGCGGCCGAAGAACTTGACCCGGTGCCACTCGGTCTTTTCCTTCTGTTCGCCGGTCTGCTTGTCCTTCCACGATTCGGACGTGGCGACGCTGATGGTCGTGACGGCCATGCCGCCGGCGCTGTAGCGCGTTTCCGGGTCCTTGCCCACGTTGCCGACGAGAATGACTTTGTTGATGCCGCGTGCCATGAAGATTCCTTGATTGCAGACGGCCCTGAGCGGGCCGGATAGGGCGGGAACGATAGCATGCGCCCCGTCGCAGACCGCAGGATCCGGCCGCGGCGTGGCCTCGGAATCGTCCGAAATCCGCGGCGGCGGCAGCGCCGATCCGGCGGACTCAGCGGCAGCGGCGCCGTTCGATGCGGTTGCGGCCGCCGCGCTTGGCCGCATAGAGCGCGCGGTCGGCCGCGGCGACGAGCGCCGTCGCGTCGCGGTCCGGGCGCGGCCGCGTCGCGCTGACGCCGATGCTGACCGTGACGAAGGGCATCAGCGGCGAGGCGCGGTGCGGCATGCGCCGCTCGACGACGCGCAGGCGGACCGCCTCGGCGATGCGGGCCGCCTCGGCGAGTCCCGTGGCCGGCAGCAGCACGGCGAGTTCCTCGCCGCCGTAGCGCGCGACCTGCCGGTCGCGCGTGCGGACCGTGTCGCGGCAGATCTGCGCGAGCGTGCGCAGGCAGTCGTCGCCGTGTGGATGGCCTTCGTTGTCGTTGAGCAGCTTGAACCAGTCCGCGTCGAGCAGCAGCAACGCGAGCGGCAGGCCCGCGGCCGCCGCGCGCGCCCAGGTCTCGTGCAGATTCAGGTCGAAC
>CAMLLF010000292.1 GCA_946480705.1 uncultured Lysobacteraceae bacterium
GATCAGCAGCAGATCGCGCCCGTTCTTCGGTGCGGCGGGGCCGGAGGTCTTGAGCGTCGGCAAGGCGTCGACGGTGCCGTGGCAGTCGTGGCACTGGATTTCGACGGCGCTCATGACTTCGGCCTTGAGATAGCCGCTGCCGTGGTTGTCTTGCGCGAAGTGGCAGTCGACGCACTGCATGCCGACGTCGACGTGGATCGACGACATGTGCACGGCTTTCTGCCATTTCTTGGGATCGTCGTCGGCGATCTTCTGCTGGTTGTCGTCAAGCAGGTTGCCTTTGCGGTCGCGCGCGAAGATGCCGCGGAAATTCCAGCCGTGGCCGTGGTAGTCGGCGAACTGGGTGTCCTTGAGCTGCGGGTTCAAGAGCGACACATCCTTGAGGAAATCCACATCGCGCCATTTGCCGCGGATGGCTGCTTCTTCCGGGTTGCGGTTGAGCGTCTTGAAGATTTCTTCGTCGTCGGGGTAGTGCTGTTTCTCGGGCCACATGAAGGGCGCGTCGGACTCGTAGTCCCACATGGTGTAGCCGAGCATGGAGTTGATGAACATGTTCGGCTGATGCATGTGGCAGATCATGCATTGGCTGGTCGGAATCTGACGCGTGAATTCGTGCTTGATCGGGTGGCCGGATTCGCCTTTGGGGATGGTCGGGTCTACTTGTGCACTCATGCCCATGTTGCCGTACTTGGCATGGATGGCCGAGTGGCGCGGATCGCGGTCGTTGGCGTAGACGACGTGGCAGGCCGAGCAGCCCGACGAGCGGAAGTCGCCCGGGTTGTCGTTGGTGCCGAGGAACCAGGTGAACGGGTCGTTGAGGCGCGTCTTGTGGATGTTCAGGACCGGAATCGCGACGCGGCTGCCGGTGCCGGGGCCGCGGTTGGATTGCTTGAGATCGGGGCGGCCGGGTTCTTCGAGGCGCTGGATCGATCCGGTTTCGCTGGGTACGCCGATTTCCGGAAACAGGTTGCCGATGTTGCGGCCGCCGCGTTCGAACACGCGGAAGACGTCGGCCGGCGGCACGGTTTCCCATGCGGGCATGGGGCTGATCTTCGGCAGGATGCCGGCGGCGTCCATGGCGGCATCGTTCGGGATGCCGTTGTCGACGGCGGAGGGCTTGCCGTCGCGCGTATAGGCTTCGCCGAGTATCGAATGCTTATACGGGAGAATTCCATTGTTGTACGCAGCCGCGCCCCAGAACATGGCGGCGTTGGCCATGAGGCTTTTTTCGGCCTGCTGGATCAGCGGCAGATGGCAGGCGCCGCAGGATTCGCGCGCGATGCGCAGGTCGCCCGGGTTGATGAAGCGCGCGAATTCGGGCGATTCGTCGATGAGGTGCGTGTAGCTGCGCGGCGGGTTGGCGCTGTTGGGCCAGCGCTCCGGGTATTGCGGCAGGATGTGGGCCTTGTCCATCGCTGACAGGTAGCCGGCGCTGTAGGCGCGCGGGGCGCCGCCGGTGCCGCTGTCGGAGTAGGGGATGTCGGCGTGCTTGTCGTTGGTTTTTGACGGTGGATCGGTCGCGGCGACGGGGTTGCTGCCGAAGACGGTGGCGTCGCCGCCGTGGCAGTCGGTGCAGCCGAGCACCACGGCTTCGCTCGCGTGCATGGTCTTGCGGTCGCTTGCCGTGTGGCAGGAGACGCAGCCGGCGGATTTGGCGTCGGCTTGTTCCCAGGTCTGGAAGGCGGGGGCGGGTGGGGCGGTGGTGTAGGTGCGTTCTACTTTTTTGGCTTCGCCGGAGGCGGGCGCCGGTGTGCCTTGCTGCACGTTCTCCCGCTCACCGAACCCTCTCCGCCAAGCGAGCTTGGGGGAGCGGGCTGACGCATCGCGCTCCTCTTTGCAGGCTCGATTGGGGGAAAGGGCCATTACGCTCCCTCTCCCCCGACCGCAGTCGGGGGAGAGCGTTGGGGTGAGGAGGAGCGGTGTCCGCTCGCCGCGCTGTTGTGTTTTCGCCATGTCCGCACTGTTGCGAACATCACGTCCGTCGAAACTCCCGACCGTCTTCCCCATGGCAGTCACCTCAGTAGGTCAGGATCAGGTTGCCGAGCACCGTGTAGTACAGCGACTTCTGGTCGCCGTAGAGGTCCTTGAATCCGGAGCCGGGCAGCAGTGCGGCGCCGGACAGGCGCAGCACGGCGTTCTGTGTCGCGAACGGGCGCCAGATCCAGGCGACGGAGACATCCGTGCCGATGCCGCGGCCGATGTCGGCCTGGTTGCGGGCGGTCTCGAGCACTTCGGTCTTGTCGAACCACAGGTGATTGATGTTGCCGGAGAGGCGCGACTGCGGCGTCAGGTCGAAGTCCGCACCGACGCCGAGCAGCCGCAGACCCGGATTGTCGAAATTCGACTGGCCCTGTTCCTTGGACGGGCGCAGGTCGGGCAGCATGCCGTTGCGTTGCGAGATGGCGACGCCGCCGCCGCCGATCAGCGGCACGTTCTGGCGGATCCAGTAGCTCGTGTCGGCGCCGGCGAAGATCGGGTTTTCGAAGATGGCATCGAAGCCCGTTGAGCGGTCGTCGAACGGATCGTCGTCGCCGCTCGCATAGGCCGCTGAGAGGCGCGCGCGGATCCAGTCGAAATCCATCGACGCTTCGGCCGCGAGAAAACCGGCGCGGATGTCGGTGCCTTCGCTGATGAACACGCCGGCCGACTGGTCGCCGATCGCGTAGTAGCCCGACACCGTGAGGTTCACGCGGCCGATGTGGCCGTCGCCGTTGTAGCCGAGATAGGTGACATCGTATTCGCGCGGGGATTCACGGCCGATCGCGGCCGGGCGCACGATGAAGCCGTTGGAGTCGTAGAAGTAGTCGGTTTCGCGGTTGCGGTTGTGGATCACCGTCGCCTGCGAGGTGAAGCCGACGAACGGGAAGTCCTGGCGATACAGGTTCGCGACGAGGATGTCGTCCTTGCCGGACGCATCGACGGGCATCGGGAAGTAGTTCCGCTCGGGGTCGTCGACGACCCGGCAGCCCGGCGCGTTCGAGATGAAGATGTCGTCGTCGCGCGGGCTTTCGCTGACGTCGTTGAGGCCGGAATTGAGGTCTTTCTCGAGCCGGCGGAACCACGCGACGTTGTATTGCCAGCGGTTGGAATCGCGCGTGCCGAAGAAGCGCACGCCGAGCTGGTTGTCCTGGAACAAAAAGCCGCGGAAATCGCTCGAGAACGGCTGTATGCCGATGCGGAAATCGTCGAAGTCGTAGCGCGGGCGTTCGCTGGAATAGTCCCAGGTGAAGAACAGTTCCTGCACGCCGACGAAGCCGTCGTCGCGCGTTTCGCCGAAGGTGGGATCGACCGTGAGCGCACGCGTTTCTTCGGTGCGCACGCGGTTGTAGTTGAACGCGAGCGTGCCTTTGAATTCGTAGACCGGCGGCTTGAACGTGGTGTCGCCTTTGTAATAGACGGCGCTCGCGATGAAGGTCTGCGCGGCGATGAGCTGGTCGGTATCGGCCAGCGTGTCGTTGGTGCCGGGTTCGCTCGGCGCCTGCGGCGCGGCCGGTGTCGGAATGCTGCGCGGTTCGATCAGCGTGTCGGAAATGCCGAGCAGGTTCAGGAACCAGTCCTTGCCGCGCACGGGCTTGTCGGCCTTGAGCTGGTTCTGGTTGTACGGGTCGTACCACGGATGCTTGAAGCCCAGCGATTCCATGATGCGCCAGCGGTCGGGCACCGGAATGAATTCGCCGGCCTGGTCGACCGGCGCGGGATCGACGTTGTCGGGGTTCTGCGGCGGCGCCGGCGTCCAGCGTTCGTACGGATGGCCCGGACGGCGCCGCGGGATGTCGGACGCGAACGGGTCGTAGGTCGGCGCCGGCAGCAGGTGCGTGATTTCGAGCCAGTGCAGGCCGATCGCGCTCGTGTCCGCCGCCGCGAGACCGGGCGCGGCCGCGAGCAGCATCAGGACGAGGGGACGCAGACGGAAGCGGCGCATGTCACTTGCCCTCGCAGACGTACTGCGCAGTGGAATCGAGGAATGGCGACTGCGGGCATTGCACGTACGAGAGCCGCGCGCCCAGGGGCACGAGCTTGTCGGCGCGCAGTGCGATCGGGGCGTTGCCGACGCCGGTGTTGAGTGCGACGCCGGCGTTGTGCAGGCCGAGGAACGCGACGAGGTCGCTCTGGTCGGTGCCGTCGCCGGATGCTGCGACGCCGCCGATCAGCGTGTTGCCGCGATAGATGGGGAAGCCGCCGCCGAACAGCGTGATGCCGTTGGGCAGGCGCGGAATGCCGGTGCAGTTGCGGCCGACATCGGGCACGGGGGTGGGATTGCCCGGCGTCGGTGCGGGCGCGAGCGGCGCGCCGTCGAGCGTGAGCGCGAGGCCTTTCTGGTTCAGATAGAAGGCCACGTGATTCGCGATCTGGTTGTAGACGAGATCGAGTTCGAGGCCGTCCTGGAACGGGCTCCAGTTGTTGAACGGCAGGCTCAGCGGACCGGGCGGCGTGCCGGGCACGCCGTCGGGATAGAACGGCCGCGAGAGGTTGCCGATCGTGCGCAGCGAGTAGGCGATCTGGCCGTCGCTCCAGGCCTGCGGCAGGCCGATGAAATTGCGCAGCAGCGGCACGTAGGCGTTCGGTGCGCTTTGTGCAACCGTGAACAAGTCCACGCGGCCGGCGCTGAAGTCGGCGACGGCGCGCAGGTATCGCGCGCTGCCGGTCGTCGCGATGTCGCCCGCGGTGAAGGTGCCCGAGAAGAACGCCGCGGTGCGTGCTTTCTGCGTGGTCACGTCGACGGCGTCGACGAGCGCGTCGCGCGAACGTGCCAGGGCCAGCACGACGCCGTTGCTGTCGACGACGACGACGGTTTCGCCGGCGCGCGAGCCGAGGGGCTTCCTCACCTGCGCGCGCGTGCGCGCGGCGACCTTGAGAGCCTCTTGAACGATGGTGCGGACTTCGCTCTGCGTGAGCGCTGCCGTGCCGTCGGTGCCGGCGCGCGGCGGGTAGCGGTTCGTGCCGGTGCCGTCGTCGAGCACGAAGGCGTCGCGGCCGGGGTAGTCGGTCGTGTCGGGACGGATGCCGGATTCGACGGTGCCGAGCGCGAGGCCGCGCAGCACGACGGGATCGGCGTAGCCGGGCACGCGGATCAATGCGCCGTCGGCCGCGGTCAGGCTCGCGAACGGCGGCGCCGTGGCCGGGTCGCGCGCGAGGTCGGAAAATTCCACATCGGTATAACGCAGCGTCAGGCCGCCCGCGGTGATGCGGTCGGCGCGGCGGTCCTGCGGCGGACCGAAGCCGAACTGCGCGGCGAGCGCGACGTATTCGTCGAGGTTGCGGTCGCGGTCGCCGGCGTTGTCGTCGAGGCTGTAGAAATCGTCGGCGCCGGCCGCGGCAACCGCGCCGACGGGTACGCCGATCGGCGAGCGGTGCGGCCCGGCATTCGTGCCGCTGACGAAGCGCGCGCTGATGTCCGAGCAGGGCAGCTGCGAGAACTGCACGCCGAACAGCGGGCCCGACGGCGCGGTGCGATCACCCGGATTGAAATGTTCCTGCGCGATCTGGCCCGCGGTGCGCGAGGTGAAGGCATTGCCTTCGGAGGAGAAGTAGACCGAAGTCAGGGCTTTGGCGATCGCGGCGAATTCGGCCGGGACCGTGAGGCCTTCGAGACCGCCGGTGACGGGACGCCCGGAGCTGACGGTGACGAGCGGCGGCGCGCCGGTCATCGCATAGGCCGCGAGCACGTTGCCGACGCGGTCGACGACGACGAACGTGGCCGCCGCCTGCACCTCGTGCGGACGCACCAACGTGTCAAGGAGCCCGGCGACGTCGGAGCCGACGAACAGGAACAGCTCGTC
>CAMLLF010000293.1 GCA_946480705.1 uncultured Lysobacteraceae bacterium
GACGCTGCTGCGCACTCGTTCCTCACGCCTCTTCACGCCTTGCTCGGCGCGGACCGACCCGGACATCGCATGCCGCCCACGCCCGCGCGACGCCGGGAGGCAAACAATGCGACGATGCGCCGTTCCGCGGCGTCCCGCCGTGTTTGTCCGGCTGTGCTGTACGAATGACGCTTCCGCCCCTCCGTTTCGGCGAGTTCGAACTCGATCCGGCCGCGCGCGAACTGCGCCGTCGCGACGAACCCGTGGAACTGCCGACCAGTGCGTTCGACGGACTCGTGTATCTGATCCGCCATCGCGACCGCGCCGTCGGCCGCGATGAACTCATGGCGGCGATCTGGGGCCGCGTCGATGTCGCCGACAGCCTGCTCGGCCAGACCCTCGTGCGCCTGCGCCGCGCACTCGGCGACAGTGGCGAAACACAGCAGTGGATACGCACGGTGCCGCGCTTCGGCTATCGCTGGATCGGCGCAGTCGAGGAAATCGCGCCGGTACCGCGCGAAAACGCTGCACCGGCGAACGCGATCGTCGCGAGCGATGTCGAACCGCACGCGGCCGCTGCGATCGAATCGCCGATCGAAACGCCGGCCATTCCCGTCGCACCCGTGCCGCCGCCCGAAGCCGCACCGCGCTCGCGCTGGCAGGGCATCGCCGCGAGTGCCGCGGTCGTGCTGGCCGCCGCGCTGCTGCTGCTCGCGCTGTGGACGCAGCGCGGCGCGCGCGACACCGCCGCGGCGCCCGCTCGCGGTGCGGCGAATACGCAAGCCGTCGTGTTTCCGGCGCGCGTCGATGCCGGCGACGAATGGGAGTGGCTGCGCCTGGGTCTGATGGACCTGATTGCCAACCGCCTGCGCCGCGGCGATCTCGCGACCGCGTCGAGCGAAAGCGTCGTCGCGCTGCTGCGCGGACAGGGCGACGCCAGTACGGAGGAAACCGACGACGGCATCGGCGCGGCAGCCGGACTGCGCGTGCGGCCGGAAGTCGAACTGCGCCAGGGCCGCTGGCGCATCACGCTGCGCGCGCAGGATGCCGCGCACGACATCCTCGTCGAGACGCGCGCCGACGACGCGATGAGCGCCGCGCGCGAAGCGGCCGACACCCTGCTGCTGCGGCTCGGCCACCTGCCGCCCGACCGTCGCGACGACGCGCCGCAGGACCTCGCCGAACTGCTCGCGCGCACGCGCGCGGCGATGCTCGCCGACCAGCTCGATCTCGCCGGCGAACTGATCCGCCGCGCCGCGCCGGAACTGCGCGAACGTCCCGAGATCGCGCTGCGCGAAGCGCAGATCGAACTGCGCGCCGGCGACTATCTCGCCGTCGAACAACGCCTCATGCGCCTGCTCGACGGACTCTCGGCCGAACGCGACCGCGAACTGCGCGGCCGCGCACTCGTCACGCTCGCGGCCAGCTACATCCGGCGCGAGCGGCCGCTCGACGCGGCCCGTCACTACGAAGAAGCGATCGCGCTGCTGCGCGGGCAGAAAGCGCCCGACGCGCTCGGCCTCGCGCTGCTCGGCCGCGGACTCGTCGCGACCCTGCGCGGCGACTACGCCGCGGCACTGGCCGACCTCGGTCTCGCGCGCAGCGAAACCGAGGCCGCGGGCAATGCGCTCGGCACGACGCAGATCGATCTGAACCTCGCGCTGATCGAAGTGCGGCGGCTGCGGCCGGCCGCGGCGCTGCCGATGCTGCAGGCCGCCGCGGCGCGCTTCGAACGCCTCGGCGCGCAGGAGGAATACGTGTTCACCATTGCGAGCATCGCCGAGGTCGAACAGCTGCTGCTCGACCACGCCGGAGCACTCGCGACGACCGAACGCTACTGGCCGCCGCAGCCCCCCAGCCGCAACGCGCGCCTGCGCCACAAGCTGGGCCAGGTCCGCGCCGAGGCACTGCTCGAAGTCGGCCGCCTGCGCGAAGCCGGCAGCGTCGTCGACGCGGTGCTGGCAGAGGCCGACGCCGAACTCGACGCCGTCGTGGTCGCGCGCAGCCGCACGATCAAGGCCCGGCTCGCCGCGGCGCAGGGCGATGCCGCGGGTGCGGTGCGCGAAGCGCGGCTCGCGCTGTCGCCGGCGCTCGAAGGCTATGACGCACCGCGCTACGTACAGGCCTGGCTGATCGAACTGCGCAGCCTGCGCGCCGCCGGCGACCCGGCCGCCGCGGCACGGCGGCGCGAACTCGACGCCTGGGTCGCCGCGCATCCGGATCCGTGGCGCATTGCCTATGCCGCGCTCGCCGAAGCCGAGGAGCGCGCCGCGGGCGCCGAGCCCGAAGCCGCGCTGCCGATATTCGATCGTGCGCTGCAGCAGATCGATGCCGCCGGTGCCGTGCCCGACGACGTCGTCGAGATCATCGCGCCCTATGCCGCCCTGCTCGTGCGCAGCGGCCGGCTCGACGACGCCCGCGCCCTCAGCGCCCGCATCGCGCCCTGGGCCGACCGCGACCTGCGCGCCGCCGGCGTGTTCGTCCGCATCAATCAAACGCCGGGCCGCAACGAGGCGCTCGACGCGGCGCAGCGGCGTGCGCGCGAGCTCGCGGGAGAGCGGGCGGTGCCGTGAGGGGAAATCGGGAACCGGTGGAGCCACGCGGAGCGCTGCCTGCTTCCGGAGATCCGCAAAACGTGGGGACCCGCGCCTGCTCCCCTCTCCCCGAGCAAGCTCGGGGAAGACGCAAACGGATAGGCCTTCGCACGCAATCACGCAACCGCCCCAACGCCCATCGAATCGTTCACGCATGTGAAACGAGCATGCAACGAATGCGGGCGAACGCCCGCGTATCGACACTGCCCCGGCTGCAATTCCTGCCTGGAGTGTCCATGAAAGCGTCTGCCGCACTGATTCTGTCTTTCTTCGCCACCGCCGCCGCGGCCGAGCCGCCGGCGGCCGCCACGTTCCTGTTCTCCCGCGGCGGCAGCGTCAGCGCGCCGCTGGCCGACGGCAGCCACGTCTATCTCGCGACCGGCAGCACGGTCACCGCCTGGAATCGCGGCGGCGACGGCTCGCTGACGCCGACCGGCGACAGCCGCGCGACACCGGTGCAGGGCGTCATCAATGCACTGGCCCGCTCCGGCGACTATCTGTATGCGAGCTACCGCGGCTACGCGACCGAGGACTCCGGCGTCGCGGTCTATTCGATCGCCGACCGCAACGTGCCGCAGCTGCTGGGCCAATACACCTACAGCGACGCCGAGTTCCTGTTCGCCGGCGGCATCGCCGTCGCGGCGAATCACCTGTACGTGTTCGACAACGAACAGGGCGTGTTCGCGAGCCCGCTGACGAGCCCGGCCGTGCCGACCTTCACGCACGTCAACACCGGCTGGGGCAACTACGATCAGGTCTATGCGGCCGGCAATTACCTGTACACGGTCGGCCGGACATTTCTGTCCAGCACGGCGCTGGCGATCTTCGACCTGACCACGCCGCTCGCGCCGCAGCAGGTCGGCAGCGCGTCGCTCGACGGCTACGACAATTTCCGCCTCAAGGTGCAGCCGCCGTTCGCCTACGGCTTCGGCCTCGCCGTGAACATCAGCGACATCAGCAATCCGGCCAACATCGTGCCGCGCGGCCGCGTCGATTCGCCGGTCGCCTACGAAGGCATCGTGCTCGGCAATCACGCCTGGAGCCTCGGCCTCGACGGCCTCGACATCTGGAACGTCTCGAATCCCGACCAGCCGACCTCGGTCGGCCACTCGACGATCGGCACGTTCGCGACCGATGCGACCGCGGCACTCGACGGCGACGCGTTCCTCGCCACGCGCGCCGATCGCTTCGTGCGCATCGACGCGACCCAGCCGGCGACGCCGGTGCAGCGCAGCGAGGCGATGCTGCCGGCCGGCACGGCGGCCTACGACGTCAGCGTACGCGGCGATCGCGCGCTGCTGCTCGGCAATGCCTACGGGCTCAACGTGGCGGATGCGGCCGATCTCGCGCCGCTCGCGCGCTTTGAGACCAGTCTCGATCCGTCGCTGCAGGGCCGCGCGTTCGAGCAGCTCGCCGTCGACGGCAATCGCGCCTACCTCACGAGCTGGGGCAGCGGCCTGATCATCGCCGACCTCACGAATCCTTCCGCACCGCAACAACTGGGCTACTGGGAATACCCGTTCGCGACCGCGATCGCGGCGCGCGGCAACCGCGCCTGGGTCGGCCGTTCGACCAACGGCGGCGAAGTCGTCGCGCTCGACGTGACGAACGCGGCGCAGCCGCAGGTACTCGGCGCGCAGACGACCAGCAAGGTGCTGCGCCTCGCGCTGCACGGCGACTACCTGTACGTCGCCGACGAAGCGCAGTTCGGCAGCAAGGGCGGCGGCCTGCTCGTCATGAACATCGCCGCGGGCGCACCGTCGCCGGTCGGCAGCTACGCCGGCTGCGGCACGGTGCGCGACGTCGCGGTCAGCACGAACGGCCGGCGCGCGCTGGTCGGCTGCGGCGACACCGCGCACTACGTCGACCTGACCAATCCGGCGCAGCCGCAGCAGCTCGGCACCTACGCCGATGCCGGCAACAGCGTCGCGCTGCAGGGCGACCGCGCGTTCATCGCGAGCGGCACCGGCCTCGACGAAGTCAGCTTCGCGAACCCGGCCCAGCCGCTGCGCCTGCAGCACTGGGACCTGCCGACGACGGCAACGCGCGTGCAGGTCGGCGCCGACGCGCGCGTCTATGCATTGACCGGCATGGGCGGCGTCTTCGTCTACGCGGCCGATCGCCTGTTCGCCGACGGACTGGAGTAACCGGATCCGGAAAAACCGCCGCAGCGTGCTTCTTCGGTGGCATGCTGCAGCGCGACATGGCGCGTGAGTGACGAAATGCACATACGCGCACGGTCTGGCTTTTGTTGCTTGGTTATTTGTACAAAGATCGAAATCGTTGCCGAATCGGGAAAATGCGAATCCGTTGCGACGTTCCGCAGCGTATTCGCGTCCGGGTACGGCGTGCCGCTCCCATCCCCCCTAATACCCCCCGGTGCGCGGCACGCCCTGGAACGCCGCGCCGCAGACCGCTCAATCTGCGGCGCGGCGTTCGTCTTTCCGGAGACGGTCAGTCGGCGGCCGCTTCCATTGCGGTGACCCATGGCGCCTGGCGCGGTCCGACCCAGCCCATGGAACCGACCGACAGCAGCCCGGCCTCGGCGAAGGTCTGCCGATACCAGCGCGGCGTGCGGCGGTGGAAGCCGTCGAGATCGCCGACGAGCTTGTCGCGCGCCGTATACACCTCGATGAAGGCCAGTCCTTCGAGCTGATCCACGATGCCCGAAAGACCGCGGCGCAGTTCCGCGCCGCGCACGTAGTGCAGCATGTCCGCGCAGACGATGAGGTCGAAGCGTTCGTCGAAGCGCAGGTGTTCGAGTTGGGCGAAGGTGGCCAGGCGCAGGTTGCGCGTGCGGCCCCAGCGGCTGATCGCGTATTCGCTGGAATCCAGTCCGAGGTAGTGCGCATGCGGCCGCAGCGCGTGCAGCGGCGCGTGCCAGGCGCCTTCGCCGCAGCCGACGTCGAGCACGTTGCGGATGGGCCGGCCGAGGTAGTACTCGGCCATGGCAACGGCCATCGCGACCTTGCGCGCCAGCACCTCGCGCGAAATCACGCGGTGCTGGTCGTCGCGGTACCACTTGTCGAAATAGGCGCGGTCGTAGACCTTGTTCATGGAACCGCCCAACCGAGCGTCCGTCCATCGGCAACGCAGTGCAGACCACTGCGCGCGAAACCCGCCGGAACGCCGGAGCGGCGCCGCGCCGCCCCGGCAGGGGGCAAACCTACGGCCCCTTCTCCGAACGGGC
>CAMLLF010000294.1 GCA_946480705.1 uncultured Lysobacteraceae bacterium
TGACCTTGCGCGAGATCGACCCGAACGCGCGCTGGTATCCGGACGCCGGCGACTACGAGTACGACGACATCGGCTCGATCGGTTTCGGCACCTCGTACATGGACACGCTGTACCGCGTCGCCGGCGAACCCAGCGGTCCGCCACAGGAACCGCGACTGCACAGCACCGACCCCCGCTGAGGCCGCCGCGCAGTGAGCGCCGCGCCGCGCCCCACGGGCATCACCCTGCATCGCGCCTCGCATGTGCTCGAAGTCAGCTTCGACACGGGCGAGGTGTTTCGCCTGCCCTGCGAATACCTGCGCACGCACTCGCCGAGCGCCGAAGTGCAGGGCCACGGTCCCGGCCAGCGCGTGCTCGTCGGCGGCAAGCGCCACGTGAACGTCGACGCGATCGAACCCGTCGGCCACTACGCCGTACTGCTGCGCTTCGACGACGGCCACCAGACCGGCATCTTTTCGTGGACCGTGCTGCATGACCTGGGGCGCAATCAGGACGCGAACTGGTCTGCCTACCTCGCCGCGCTCGATCAGGCCGGCCTGCAGCGCTGACCGGACCGGCGAAAACCCGATTCCCGCAACGGCAATTTCCGTCGCCCCTCTTTCCCCGCAGCGCCGGAAACGGCACTAATAGGCATCCGGGCACAGTGCGGGGGCACCGATGCGTCGACGATCGATTCTGGGCAGACTTCTGAGCGGCAGCGGCCTTGTCGCAGCCGCGACGCTCGCCATGGCCGCAGCGTTGCCGGGCAAGACCGAACTGCGCATCGAGGTGCGCCATGGCGACGGCACGCAGGCCATCCTGTCGCGCAGTCTCGATGAACGCGAAGAACGCCGGTTCGGCATCGACGCCGGAAGCGACACCCGCCCCGAAGCGCTCGGCGCACCGCTGCCGCCGCAACCGCCGACGACCGCGGACTATCCGCCCGGCGCCTCACAGCTCGAGTTCGTACAGCGACGCGGCGTCTGGGTGCGCACGTCGACCTTCACGCGCGGCGACGACGGCAATTGGCAGCTCGTCGCCGACACGCTCGACAACCCGCGCGACCGCAATACGCTGAGCAAGCCGCTCGTGGGGACGATACGGCCGGTGGAGTAGAAACTTCAAAGCGAGGCGAATTGCCACTGCTCGAACCCTACCCGACTGGACCGCACGCGTGCGCATACTTCATTTGTTGCCACAGGGGAGTTCGCAAGGTGATCCTGCGCGGACAACGAGCGCAAGCAAGCGAAGAAAGCTTTATGCACAAGGCGCTTTTTTTAATATTTTTCGCCGCGCCTTTTGTGGCGATACCGGCATTCGCCGCCCAGTCCCACGATGATCATCGAACGGCGCTCGCCGAGCGCGCAGCAAAGAATGTCGTGATCACGATCACACGAACCGACCCGGACGGCGCCCGCATTACCGAAACCCGGCAACTGAGCCAAACCGAGTTCAAAGCACTTGCAGGAAGCGATGATCTCAGGATCAAAAGCGCTGCACAGATTGCCTCCGAAAGCGGCGCGCCCCCGCTACCGAATCCCCCGTTACCCGGAACGCTTCCGGATAGCACGACCAGCATCGGTATTCATCAACGGCTCAACGATTGGACGCGCGACACGACCTACGGACGAGTTCCGGGTGGCGATTGGTATCTCGTCAAAGACGTCCTCGAAATGCACGGTCCGCCACCGTGCAATCCGAACGACGATAGCTGCGGCAACTTGCCGGATTGACAGAGCGGGCGAATCAGCTTCACGCCATTGCGCAGCGGTTTCGCTATCACAACCCAACCGCGGTTCGACGCGACAGAGCGCCAGCAACAGTCGATAGTCTGCGGCGGGTGCGCTAGCATCCGCCGCATGAGCGATCAGCCCACTACGCATTTCGGCTACCGCGACGTTCCGGTCGCCGAGAAGCAGAAACTCGTCGGCGACGTGTTCACGTCCGTGGCCGAGAAGTACGACCTCATGAACGACCTGATGTCGTTCGGCATCCACCGGCTCTGGAAACGGCATTTCGTCGCGATCAGCGGTCTGCGCCGCGGCGATCGCGTGCTGGATCTGGCCGGCGGCACCGGCGACATTGCGGCGCTGATGCTGCCGCAGGTCGGCACCGAGGGCGAGGTCGTGATCGGCGACATCAACGACGCGATGCTGCGCGTCGGTCGCGACCGCCTGACCGACCGCGGACTCGTTCAGGGCCTGCGCTACGCGCAGCTCAATGCGGAAGCGCTGCCGTTCCCGGATCGCAGTTTCGATGCCGTCACGATCGCGTTCGGACTGCGCAACGTCACCGACAAGCAGCGCGCGCTCGGCGAGATGCATCGCGTGCTCAGGATCGGCGGCCGGGCGCTGATCCTCGAGTTTTCCGAAGTGCGCCAGGACTGGCTCAGGCCGCTCTACGACTTCCATTCGTTCAAGGTGCTGCCGCGGCTCGGCCGCCTGTTCGCCCAGGATGCCGACAGCTATCGCTATCTCGCCGAATCGATCCGCAAGCATCCGAACCAGGAGACGCTGCGCGGCATGCTCGAGCAGGCCGGCTTCGCCAAGGTCGAGGTGCGCAACCTCAGCGCCGGCATCGTCGCGATCCATCGCGGCTATCGCGTCTGACGGTCGCGCGGCGCCCCGCGCCGCGAGCGGCTCACCGACGCAACTGGCAGCGGACGCCGGCGGTGGCATACTCGGGCTTTCCCCATCGCCCGGCCCGCCATGTCACCGATCCATGCCTTGCTGCCCGCGCTCGCCCTGATTGCCTCGACCGCCGCCGTGACCGCGCAGGCGGCGAGCGATCCGAACTCCTACGCCGAGACCGACAAGGTGCGCGTGACGAACCTCGCGCTCGACCTGCACGTCACGTTCCGCACGCACCAGATCGTCGGCAAGGCCGAACTCAGCCTCGACTGGCGCGACAAGAATGCGCGCGAGCTCAAGCTCGACACTCGCGGCCTGTCGATCGCGACCGTCGAAATCGTCGACGCCGCGGGCAAGACGTCGCCGGCCGTGTTCTCGCTCGGCACGGCCGACAAGATCCTCGGCGCGCCGCTGATCGTGAAGTTCGACCAGCAGGCGCCGAAGGTGCGCGTGTCGTACGCGACGCACCCGGAGGCCTCGGGCCTGCAGTGGCTCAGTGAAACGCAGACCGCGGGCAAGAAGCACCCGTTCCTGTTCTCGCAGTCGCAGGCGATTCACGCGCGCTCCTGGGTGCCGCTGCAGGATACGCCGGCCGTGCGCTTCACCTACAGCGCCGACGTGCACGTGCCCAAGCCGCTGCGCGCGGTCATGAGCGCGAACAATCATCCCGATGCCTCGGTCGAGACCGGCGAGTTCCATTTCGAGATGGACAAGCCGATTCCGTCGTACCTGCTCGCGCTCGCGGTCGGCGACATCGCGGCCAAGAGCACCGGCCCGCGCACGGCCGTCTATGCCGAACACGCCATGGTCGACAAGGCGGCGAAGGAGTTCGAAGACACCGAGAAGATGATCGTCGCGACCGAGAAGCTCTATGGCAGCTATCGCTGGGGACGCTACGACATCCTCGTGCTGCCGCCGAGCTTTCCGTTCGGCGGCATGGAGAACCCGCGCATGACGTTCGCGACGCCGACCGTCATCGTCGGCGACAAGAGCCTGACCTCGCTGGTCGCCCACGAACTCGCGCATTCGTGGTCGGGCAATCTCGTCACGAATTCGAGCTGGAAGGACATCTGGCTCAATGAAGGATTCACGAGCTATGTCGAGAACCGCATCGTCGAGGCGGTCTACGGCCGCGAACAGTCGGACATGGAAGACGTGATCAGCCAGTTCGGCCTGAAGCAGGAAATGGCCGAACTCAAGCCCGAAGACCAGCTGCTCATGCTCGCGCCGCTCGTCGGCCGCGACCCCGACGAAGCGCTGACCGACGTGGCCTACATCAAGGGCGCGTGGTTCCTGACCTTCCTCGAAAAGCGCTTCGGCCGCCCGGCGTTCGATGCGTTCCTGCGCGGCTGGTTCGACGCGCACGCGTTCCAGAGCGTCGACAGCGACGTGTTCGTCGCCTATCTGCAGAAACACCTCATCGACAAGCACCCGGGCAAGGTCAAGCCGGCCGAGATCGACGCATGGCTCAAGCAGCCGGGCCTGCCGGAGACGGCCGAGCCGGCGAAATCGGCACGCTTCGACAAGGTCGACGCGGCCCGCACCGATTGGCTCGGCGGCAAGCGCGATGCGGCGTCGCTGGCCGCGGCCAAGTGGGGCACGCAGGAAACCGTGCGCTTCCTCGAAGGACTGCCGGAAAAGCTCGACGCGAAGCAGCTCGACGAGCTCGACGCCGCGCTGCATTTCAATGGCACCGCGAACGGCGAGATCGCGCAGCGCTGGTATCCGCTGACCGTGCGCAGCGGCTATGCGAAGGCGCGTCCGTCGATTGAGCAGTTCCTGATCGGCATCGGCCGGCGCAAGCTCATCATGCCGACCTGGGAAGCGCTGATGACCACGCCCGACGGACTGACCTTCGCCGAAGGCGTGTTCGCCAAGGCGCGCCCGGGCTACCACCCGATCACGACGGGATCGGTCCAGGCGGCACTGGACAAGGCCAGGAAGAAAAACTGATACCGGAAGAACGGCACGGCGGCTGCGGCCGCCGTGCCGGGACGCGCCGCGCTAGGGCAGCGGTTCCGGATATTCAGGCTTCTGCTCGCGCGCGAGCAGCAGGCGCAGACCTTCGGTCGGCGTGATTTCCTCGTGCAGCACACGCTGCACGCTCTGCGCGATCGGCAGCTCGACGCCGTGGCGCGTGGCCAGGCGGATGACCTCGTCGGCAGTCTGCACGCTCTCGACGACCTGACCGATCTCCGCCACAGCCTGACGCAGCGGCGTGCCGCGGCCCAGCGCGAGCCCGAGGCGTCGGTTGCGCGACAGGTCGCCGGTGCAGGTCAGCACCAGATCGCCGAGACCGGCGAGCCCCATCAGCGTTTCCGCGCGCGCGCCGAGCGCAACGCCCAGCCGCAGCATTTCGTTGAGACCGCGCGTGATCAGTCCGGCACGCGCATTGAGGCCGAGCTGCATGCCGTCGGCGACGCCGGTCGCTACGGCGAGCACGTTCTTCATTGCGCCGCCGAGCTCGGCGCCGAGCATGTCGGTGCCGGTGTAGGCGCGGAACGTCGGACCGTGCAGTTGTTCGGCGACGGTCTGCGCGAAGTCGGGGTCGTCGGAGTGGACCGTGACGGCGGTCGGCAGGCCGTCGACGACTTCGCGCGCGAACGACGGTCCGGTCACGATCGCCGCCGGTTGGCCCGGCAGGATTTCTTCGACGAGCTCATGGAGGAATCGGCCGGTACCGGGCTCGAAGCCCTTGGTGGCCCAGGCCAGGCCCCGAAACCGCGACGGCAGCTCGGCGAGCTTCTCGACGAGTTCGCGGAACGCGTGGCTCGGCGCGACGACGAGGATCCAGTCGGCGTCGACGACGCCCGCAGCGAGATCTGCGCTGTAGTTCAGCGTGGCCGGCAACGCGCTCTGCGGCAGATAACGCGCGTTGCGGCCGGTATCGGCCATGGCCCGCATCGCAGCGGCATCGCGCCCCCACAGCGTGGTGTGGACGCCGTGCCGGGCGAGCAGGCTGGCCAGCGCAGTGCCCCAGGAGCCGGCACCCAGGACGGCGACCCGGGGTTGCGCAGTCATGCGATCAGGCGTTCAGTGACGGAGCGGCCGTGGCGCCTTCGGCGCGGCGCGCCATCGCTTCGGCGTACAGCGCGTCGAAGTTGATCGGCTGCAGGAAGAACGGGGGGAAGCCGCCATTCTGGACCGCGT
>CAMLLF010000295.1 GCA_946480705.1 uncultured Lysobacteraceae bacterium
ACGCGGCGGCGGTCTCGCTCGCCCAGCTCGCGAGCGGCGGCGGTCTGCCGCACGGCGATGCGGCCTGGGCGCTCGCCGCGGCGTTCACCACGAACTCGCTCGTCAAATGCTTCGCCGCGGTGCCCGGCGGAAAAGGCTATGCGCGGCCCGTCATCGGCGGCGTGCTGGCGATCAACGCGGTACTGGTCGCGGCGGTGGCGCTGGCGGCGTGAGGCGAAGCCGGCGTGGAGACGGCGCACTGCGCTGATCGCCGCCACCATTTCACCATACGGAATTTGATTCCGAATATCGGCAGGCTTCACCGGCTCGACGCCCGCCGCCATAGGCTCGCATACTCGGCTCCGGACGATGGTTTTCCCTTATCCCGCATGGTCGTCAAAGTTTCGTATCGCGGAATTGACCATGCCTCCGGAGCTCCGCATGGATTTCAGCTACAGCCCGCGCGTGGAGACGCTGCGCCGCTCGTTCGGCGAATTTTTTGATACCTATATTTATCCCAACGTGGAGCGCCACGCCGCCGAGGCGCAGGCCCAGCGCGCCGCCGGCGATCCGTGGCAGCCCAGCGCCGTCGTCGAGGAACTGAAATCCAAAGCGCGCGAGCACGGCTGGTGGAATCTGTTCCTGCCGCAGTCGGCGCATGCGCCGCAGGGGCTGACCAACCTCGAATACGCGCCGCTCTGCGAAATCATGGGCCGCGTGCCGTGGGCGGCCGAGGTGTTCAACTGCTCCGCACCCGACACCGGCAACATGGAAGTGCTGGAGCGCTACGGCAGCGACGAGCAGCAGCGCCGCTGGCTCGCACCGCTGCTCGCCGGCGAGATCCGTTCGGCCTTCCTGATGACCGAGCCCGACGTCGCCTCGTCGGACGCGACCAACATCCAGTGCTCGATCCGCCGCGACGGCAACGACTACGTGATCAACGGGCGCAAGTGGTTTTCCTCGGGCGCCGGCGATCCGCGCTGCGCGGTCTACATCGTCATGGGCAAGACCGATCCCGGCGCGGCCACGCACCGGCAGCAGTCGATGATCCTCGTGCCGTCCGACGCGCCCGGCATCCGCGTACGCCGGCCGGTCACGGTGTTCGGCTACGACGACGCGCCGCACGGGCATATGGACATCGATCTCCTCGACGTGCGCGTGCCGGCCGATCACATCATCCTCGGCGAAGGGCGCGGCTTCGAGATCGCGCAGGGACGCCTCGGTCCCGGCCGCATCCATCACTGCATGCGCAGCATCGGGCTCGCCGAGGTCGCGCTGGAACTGCTGTGCCGGCGCGTGACGACGCGCGTCGCGTTCGGCCGCACGCTCGCCGACCATTCGATCTGGCACGAACGCATCGCCGAGGCGCGCTGCCTCATCGAACAGGCGCGCCTGCTGACGCTGAAGGCGGCCGACGCGATGGACAAGTTCGGCAACAAGGCCGCGCGCGCCGAGATCGCGATGATCAAGGTCGTCGCGCCGAACATGGCGCTCAAGGTCATCGACTGGGCGATACAGGCGCACGGCGGCGCCGGCGTCAGCGGCGATTTTCCGCTGGCTGCGGCCTATGCCGGCGCGCGCTCGCTGCGGCTCGCCGACGGTCCCGACGAAGTGCATCGGGCGACGATCGCGAAACTCGAACTCGCGCGCTACGCGGCGAAGGCGGACGTCTGATGGGCAATCCGCGACGCGAGCCCGACCTGTTCAACCGCGGCATCGCTCCCGACCATCCGCAGTTCGTCAGCGCCGTCGCGCGCGCGTTCTCGGTGCTGCGCTGCTTCGAGCACGGCGTGCACTACCTCGGCAATCAGGAGATCGCGCGGCGCACGGGACTGCCCAAGCCGACGGTGTCGCGCTTCACGTTCACGCTGTCGGCGCTGGGATACCTGAGCTATTCGCCCGAGCGCGAGAAATACTGCCTCGGCACGGCCGTGCTCGGGCTCAGCCACGCGTTCCTGCGCAACAACGACGTGCTCGCGATCGCGCGGCCGCTGATGCGCGAACTTGCCGAGGCGACCGGCGCGGCGGTCATGCTCGGTGCCGCCGACGGGCTGCGCATGGTACTGCTCGACATCTGCCAGGGCGATGCGACGTTCGAGCTCAGGCTCGCCGTCGGCGCGCGCGTGCCGCACGGCACGACGGCGCTGGGCCGCGCCGACCTCGCCGCGCGTGCACCCGACGTGTTCGACGCGCGTCTCGCCGAACTGCAGCGCGACTGCGATCCGGCGCAGTGGCCGACGATCCGCGCCGGCATCCTGCAGGCGCGCGAAGACTACGCGACTTATGGTTTCTGCTTCTCGCTCGGCGACTGGAATCCCGACGTCTACGCGATCGGCGTACCGCTGACGTCGGCCGACCGCAGCCGCGTGCTCGCGTTCAACTGCAGCGGCCGCGTCTCGACGATGACGCGCGAACGCCTGCTGCACGACATCGGCCCGCGCCTCGTCGCGCTGCGCAACAGCGTGTTCGAGCGGTGCGAGGGGAGATTCTGAAGGACTGGGAATCGGGAATGGGGAATCGGGAATCGTAAGAGCGGAGCGGCTTCGCTCTGATCCGACCGGGCGCGAGTCGTGTGTCAGAGTGCCTGCGCACTGCTCCTACGATTCCCGATTCCCCATTCCCGGCCTCTACGGCCGCACAAACGGCTCGATGCCGTCGCAGAAGATCCCGTCGGCCCATTGCAGCGCACACGGGAAATACGTCGTCAGCGCGTCGGTCGCACAGAAGCTCTGTGCCGGATTGGCGACGCACGAGGCCAAGGTCGCGGTGTTCGGCGCCGCGCCGAGATCGACTGCGGCGACCACCGGCAGCGGGCCGGGGGATGCGGCGAGCGCGCTGCCGTAGAGGCGCAGGCTCAGGCTGCCCTGATTGAACGGCGGCGCGCCGAGGCCGCTCGTCTGGCAGACGACGATCTGGCCGGCCGCGAGCGTGCCCTGCGTCGTGCAAGTTGCCGCGGGCAACGACGACAGCACGCCGCGATATTCGATGTGCGGCGGCAGTTTCAGGTACAGATTCGTCGCGCCGGCGTTCGCTTCGCCGATGTTGCGGTACTCCAATACCAGCGGACCGAACTCGGTGCCGAGCGTGGCGACCGCCGGCGAGTGCGTCATGCTGGATGCGACCAGGGTCGCCACGCGCGGCACGCGCGTGTGGAACTGCAGCCGGCCGCAGCCGAGCTGCGTCGGATTCGCGACGCAGTCGCCCGGCGGCGCCTGCAGGTTGTTGCCGACCGCGGCATGCACGAACAGCGGTCCCGGCACGGCGATGGTCGGCGCCACCTGGATGCGCATCGACAGGAATCCGCTCAGCGAGTCGTACAGGTACGGCGTGGTGCAGCGCACATGGCCGGGCGAGGCCTGATTGCTGCAGGTCCAGACCGGAATGCCCGACAGCGCGCCGTCGTAGCTCACGCCGGGCGGCAGCCAGACATCCAGCGTCACCGGCGTGTTCACCTGTCCGAAGCCGGTGTTGAGGAATTCGAACACGAACATGTTGGGCTGCCCGGCTTCCAGCGGCTGGCCGATCCAGGTCGCGACCGGACCGCTGGTCACCTGCCCGCCGCTGACGCCCCAGCCCGTGAACTGCAGCTTCGACGTCACGAAGGCCGTCGCCACGCTGGCGCAGCCGGTCGTGCTCGGCGGCGCGACGCAGGTCGGCGTCGGCGGCAGCGGCACCTGTGCGCTCGAGACCGTGCCGCTGACCGTCACGGAGCCCGGCGCGATGCCGTAGTCGACCATCGCATTGATGCCGAGCGACATCGAGTTCGGATTCCAGAAATCCAGAGTGCCGGAATAGGTACAACTCACATCGCGCTGGTCGGGCTGCGCGACGCAGCTCCAGAGCCCGCCGTTGAAACCGACGTAGCGCACGCCGGCGGGCAGCACCGTGCGGAACGTGAACGGTCCCTGGTGCACGATGCCGTCGTTGCGGTCTTCCTTCTGGACGTCCACGCCGATCTGGTAGGTCGTGCCCGTGTAGATGGGCGGCACGGGCCACAGGTTCAGGCGCAGCCCGGCGGCAAAGGCCGGTGCCGCCGCGACGGACAGAACAGTGAACAGCAGACGGACGATGAGCGCGCGCATAAATTCCCCCGGAACCGGGCGCGATCATGCGTGCGTCCCGGCACCGGCACAGCCCCGCGAACGAGGGGTGCCGCGAGGCAATACGTTCAATGATTGCGAATTTTTTGCTGCGCGAATCGGACTGGACCGTCGCAGCTGGGTCATGCAACGTGCGCTTTGGCATGGCACGCGGCGTGCTCCGTCATTCGTGCCGGACCTGCCGGCGCGACGGAGTACGCCCCATGCCGCACGCCCACACCACACACGAGCTCGCTGCCTGCATCGAAGCCTGCCTCGCCTGCTCGCGCGAATGCCGGCAGACCGCGCTGACGCATTGCCTGTCGCTCGGCGGCGCGCACGTCGAACCCGACCATTTCCGCCTGATGTTCGACTGCGTGACGGCCTGCGACGCGGCCGCGGCGCTGATGGCCGGTGGCTCGCCGTATCACCCGGCCTATTGCGCGCTCTGCGCGGAAGTCTGCCGCGCCTGCGCCGCGAGCTGCGACGCGCTCGCCGACATGGACGACTGCGCGCGCGCCTGCCGCGACTGCGCCGCGCAGTGCGATGCGATGGCCCTGCACGACATGCATCCGGAACCCCGTCGCGGCGGACGCGGCGCGGAGCGTCCGCGGCGTACCTCCTAACCGCGGCTGCACGGTCGCACCGGCTGAACCGGACCTGCGCAGCCGCAGGCGCCGCCGCCCGCGGCGTGCGCAGGCTTCGCATACGATAGGCGCGCCCGGCGGCGCCATTGCGCCGCCACGACGCGTCGGGGGATCCGTTGCATTTCGTATCGGCAGGAGCGAGCGGCCGCGGACGCGCTTCGCGCGTGGCAGCCGCCTTCGCCTTCGCGTGCTTCGCCGCACCGGCGGCCGCGCAGGTCTGCAGTTTCAACGCGAGCGCGCCGGCCAGCTGGCAGCGCATCGAGACCGCGGTCGCCTCGCTGCGCCTGCCGCGCGACGCCTATGTGACCGAGAACGGATCGGGCGATGCCGACAGCACGCGCTATGCGGCCGACGGTCTCGACGTGCTCGTCGACTACGGTCCGGCAGGCCGCCCGCCCGAACCCGAAAGCGGCATGGTCAGCCGGCTGCTCGGCGGCGCGCCGGCCTTCATTCTCAGCGAGACCCGCAGCGACGGCGCCGGCCGCATCGCGATCATCTGGGCCGAACTCGGCCACACGCAGCTCGAGGCGAGCGTCACGATCGACTACGCCGATGCGACGCGGCGCGCCGACGCCTGCCGCATCGCATCGAACCTGCGCCTGCTCGGCGACGCCGCCGCGCTGACCTTGCTGCGCACGGGCCGCAGCGCCGGCCAGCGCTACGCGGTACTGCGCGACGCGGCCGGGCGCGAACGCCGCGTTGTCGAAGGCGACTACGTCGCCTTGAACCGGGCACGCGTCACGCGCATCGACGAGCATGCCGTGCGCATCACCGAACGCGTGCCCGCACGCGACAGCCGCTGGGACGAGCGCGAGACCGTGTTGCGCACGAAATGACGTCGGGCGCAATAACCGAAGGGCATTGCGCCGGCCGCGCGGCGCAGTCGGGTTTTCACGTTGCCACATGGGTTTTTTTCGCATCGCCGAATGAAGCCGCGAGGCCGGCGGGGAAGACGGCGCAAGGCGTTGGAGACGGCGCAATGCGCTTCGCTTGTTGCGCCGCGTCTACGCGGCTTATTG
>CAMLLF010000296.1 GCA_946480705.1 uncultured Lysobacteraceae bacterium
CCCGGACTTGCTCCTGAAGAAGTCGAATCGCTGGTAACTTTACCCATTGAAAGTTCGATTAATGGCACTCCCGGAGTGACAGCGGTACGATCTTCGAGTGCGGTCTTGATGTGATGAATAAGGAGCCACGCTGCGCTCAGATTGCCTTCTGATGCGCGTGAGATCGCCTTACGAATCTCACTGTCCGAATAGAGCTCTGTCACATCCTCTTCAGGAATGTTTTCCGACCGATTTTCTTCGCTCATGAATGCTCCTGGATTGACAAGCGTGATGTGCGTCACTCTCGATGATTTTGCGGAACGCTTGCCTGGTAGTCCTGGCCGGCGCCCACGAGATTCCATGCGAAGAAGTGAATCGCCCAGCCCTCCGTCAGAGGGCTAGCGCTGCCAAAGCCTGAGCAGCATGCTCGCGTCTGAGGTGCCCATAGTGCTTTTCGATCATCGCAACGGACGTGCCTGAAACCTGCGCGACGGTCAGAAGGTCGAGCCCTCCAACTACAAGGTCGGTAATCGTCGAGTGCCGTAGCGTGTATGCCGTGACGGAGGGCGGGAGCTCTGCAATACGTACGGCTTCTTTGATTGGGCCCTTCCAGGCGTCCTTGTTCCATGCACCTCCGTCGGCTCGAGCAAAAAGAGGAGCTGTCGACGACTTCGTCCCTCGCTCAGCTTCGAGGAGCGACGACGTCTCGGGAGGGAGTAGTATTCGCCGGGCGGACCCTGCCTTGTCTCTGTCGATGGTCAGCTCGTTACGGCGTGAATCGAAATCCGCGACACGCAGCATCGCCAGTGCTCCCGGGCGGAGCGGTAGCAGGCACAACCCTCGCGCGAACGACTGGGCGTCAGGAGGCAGCGCATCCAGCAGCGCTCTCCGTTGGTGGCGATCCAGGTAGATGTTTCGCCGACCGTCGGCGTTTTCGATAGGACGTAGCGCGACTCGCCAAGCTTGATCAGTAATCGCGTAACCCTCGTCCAGAGCTGCGTTCAGTGCCGCGCGCAACGCGGTCATGTCACGATTGATCGTTCCGGGTGCTCGTTGACGGTGCTTGGGCTCGCCAGACTTGGTTCGTGTGATCTGGGCTGGCGTCGCCTCCAGGCGTTCGCGCCAGGCCCGTACTTGCTCCTTGGCCAGTTTCAGAACGGGGACCTTGGCGATCGGATCGTCGTAGACAAGGCGACGAAACCGTCCCTGGGCATCAGCATCGGCCTTGGAATATCGCTCGCACGCCTCTTGCACGGTGATCGTCTTTCGGGAGCCGCCCCCGTCGAGATGGGAAAACCAGGCTTCCGCCTCCTTCTTGGCAGCCGCGAACTGCTCATTCGGCGGCAGCAGCGGAAAGTCTCCCAACGACTTGAAGGTGTTCCGGGCCTTGTCGCTGTCATAGAAGCGCGCGATCCAGCTTCCGCTCTTGCCGACACTCGAAGGCCGGAAGCCAAGGAAGCGTCCGGTCGCCAGCTTCTGCCAATAAGGTTCGCGCCGAACCTTCAGCCGCTCCCGGTTCCGTACTGTCGTCAGTTCCATGCGGCTCACTCCGAGGCCAAACAGAGTACGAAAAAAGTACGTAAAACAGGGGCGAACGTCAACGCATCGGCTAGGACATGTGACTCATATAAATCAGCTAGATATGAGCAGGTGCGGATCTCGGCGAACGCAGTTCTCCGCCTTCACACGGCAGGGGCCACAGGTTCGAACCCTGTACCGCCCACCAGTCAGACAGGCAATTGCGGACGGTGTGATGTCCGGCCTGAAGTCCCGGAACAGCACGGGACGGCATCTTGAAAGGGTCGCTTCGGCGGCCCTTTTGTTTTCCTGCCGCCATCGCTCGCAGCGGCCGCCGCAGGCGTCAAGCGCTCTCGCAAAGACTCTCGGGTTCTTCCCGGATCTTCGTGAGCGTTTTGCTGCATTGTTTCATTATCGCTTTTGCATGTAATCGGTCTGCGGCGGCTGTGACGGCGCAAGCCGTATCGCGTAGTGCACTTGAGCTAGCCTGCGCGTATTTGCACATGCTGCTCATGTCGAAAAACGCACAAATGATGAAGTCGGAGTCCGTCGCCGACCTCCTCGCGGGCGAGGGTTTCCTGCTCGGCGGCTGCCGGGTCGAGCCGCGCGCGCTGCGCGTGGTCCGCGGCGGCGACAGCCAGCGGCTGGAGCCGCGCGTGATGCAGGTGCTGCTGGCGCTCGCCAGGCGGCCCGGGCGTACCGTCAGCCGCGAAGAGTTGCTGGCCGACGCGTGGAACGGTGCCGTCATCACCGACGATTCCATCTATCGCGCCATTCATCGGTTGCGCGGCGTGCTCGGCGCCGATGCGCACGGCGAGCCGGCGATCGAGACCGTACCCAAGATCGGCTATCGCCTGCTGCTGCCGGTGCGAGCGCTTGATGCGGAGGATCCTGCCGCCCCGGCGCCGCGTCGGCGCAGGGCAGGCGTGGTGCTGCTGGCCGTGGTCTTGCTGGTGCCGGCCGGCGTCATCGCCTGGTGGCTGAGTGCCGCAGCGCCTGCCCCGGTCATGCCGGCCTGGATGACGCTGAGCGTGAATCCCGGCCTGGAGCACATGCCGGCGTTTTCGCCCGACGGCCGGCAGCTGATCTACAGCCGCGGCCTGGCCGGGCGCGAGCGCCTGTGGCTGCGTCCGCTTGACGGCGGTGCCGAGGTGGCGCTGACCGCACCCGGCGAAGCCATGGACTATGCCGCCGACTGGTCGGCCGGCGGCGAACGCATCGCTTTCCTTCGCCAGGACGAGCAGCGCTGCCGCGTCATGATCATGACCTTGCTGCAGCGCGAACCGCGCGAGATCGGCCAGTGCTCGCCGGCCAACGGCCGCCTGTCGCTGTCACCCGACGGCCGCCGCGTCGTGCTGTCGGATCGGCCCGACCCGGACCAGCGCGCCAATGCGCTCTTCGTCATCGACGTCGACAGCGGCGTGCGCCGCAGCCTGCCGCCGCCGCCCGCGGAGCAGGGCGACTATCGCCCGCGCTATTCGCCCGACGGCACCTGGATTGCGTTCAGCCGCGTCGACGGCCGCTTCCAGTCCAGCGTGCTGCGCCGGCGCAGCGAGGGCGGCGCGCCGGAAACCGTATGGAGTCCCGACGGTTTCGTGCATCAGGTGCAATGGCGCGGCGACCATGAACTCGTCGCGACGCTGCGCGCGGGGACGTCGAGCGCGCTGTGGCATCTGCCGCTGGGTGCCACCCCCAGGCCGCTGGCCGCGATCGACGCCGGCGTGCCTTCTATCGACATCAGCCCCGGCGGTCACCGCCTGCTGCTGTCGGTCGCGGTGACGCAGTACCGCAACCGCCGGCTCGCCCTGACGCCGGGCGCGCCCGGCATGGCCGAGGCCATGCCGGCGGCGCTGGATCGCGCGCGCGATCTCGCCGTATCGCCCGATGGCCGCCAGCTCGCGCTGCCGTGGGAGGCGCGCGGCGAAAGCGGTGTCTGGCTGGCCGACCGCGACGGCAGCCAGCTGCGCCGGCTCTGGAGCGAGTCGGGTGCTTACATCCGCGATCTCAGCTGGGATCCGGCAGGCCGCCGTATCGCGTTCGAACGCTCGCGCGGCAACCGTCAGACGATCTGCGTGGTCGACCTCGACGGCCTGCTGCAGTGCCTGCCCGATCAGACGCGCAAGCGCATCTCGCCGTCCTGGTCCGGCGACGGCCGACATCTGTTCTTCATCGGCGAGGCCGACGGCGGCTGGTTCGCCCATCGCGCCGCCGTCGACGGCAGCGGCGAGGAACGCCTGGGCCGGCGTCAGGCGATGTACGCGACGCAGGCGCCGCAGGGCAGCAAGGTCTACCTGCGTCCGCGTGGTGCGGCCGGCATCGTCGAGCTGGATCCGGGCAGCGGCGAGGAAAACCCGATCGTCGAGGACGCGCCGCATTCGCGTCCGCGCGCCATGGTCGCCGCGCGCAGCGGCCTGTACTACCTGCGCAGCGACGGCATGCTCATGCACTACGCCCTGCCGGCCGGTCCGGCCACGGCGCTGGTCCAGCTGGGCTCGCCACTGCCGCGCAGCCTGAGCCTGACGGCTGCCGAGGACCTGCTGCTCTACAGCGAGGTCGCCGGCGAGGAAGCGGACATCGCCCTGCTGACCAATCTCGACGCGCTGATCGACGGAAACTGACCGGAAATTGCGCAGGCCGCATTGTGCGTTTGTGCGGATTGCCGCACTCGATCTGTTTGCGGCAATGATTCACAAGGCGGCAATGTGGTCGTTCCGTGGCGCCGCGATGACAGCGCAAGCGTGACGCGGTCGCACTTTTGCGGCATCCGGGCGACGCCATCAGGAAAACATCAGCTCGAATCAGCCATTCCTCCGCGCGCCCGGCCGGTGCAGCCGTCAGTCTGCAGGCCGCCAGGATGGTTCAGGGGCCAGCCCGGTACTGCCATGCAGACCAGGAGACGACCCATGTACCGCTTTACCGATTGCTGCTGCCGCGCGCGGCGGTTCGCCGCGGCCGCGGCCTTGCTCGGCGGCTCCGCCTTCGCGGCAGATCCACCGGGCTCGCTGCCGCTGGACTGGCCCATGGGCCAGCTCGTCGGCACCCAGCTGGTGCCCGGCCAGAACATCCGGGTGATGCAGAACTACGCCAATTCCAACGGCGACTACCAATACCGGCTGCACAGTGCGCTGGACCTGTCGCAGGACAGCGGCTCCACCGTCAATGCGCCGGTCTACGCCGCCGCCGACGGCGTGGTGCTGTGCGCCGTCAACGCGAGCTGGCCAGGCTGGGTCGTGGTGATCGAGCACACCCTGAGCAACGGCAGCAAGCTCTACACGCAGTACGGCCACCTCAACACACCCGGCGTAGTGCCCGGCCAGATCGTCAACCGCGGCGGCCAGATCGCCAGTGTCATCGAATGGCCCGGCAACACCGGCAACACGCACTTGCATTTCGAGGTGCGCACCTTCGGCTACTGGGGCGGCAGCAACTGCGCCGGGCCCGGCTATGCACCGCTGAACTCCACGCCGGACCAGCATGGCTGGCGCAACCCCATCAACGAATACTTCCAGCGCCGTCCGGCATTCCCGGGCCAGGTGGTCGCGAACACCGCGCAGAGCGTGCGCGCTGCGCCCAACCGCAGCGGCGGTGCGGTGATCGCGAGCGTCGCGGCGAACGTACCGTTGGTCGCCGACGGGGCATTCGCCGATCAGGGCGGCGGCAAGGAGTGGTGGCACCGGATCAAGTACAACGCCAGCCAGTGGGGCTATGTGCCGGCCTACTGGAACGACGGCTGGGGCGGCAATATCGCCTCGACCGAATACCTGCGCTATCCCGGACCGGTGGAACTGGCCGGCGCGGTGAGCAGCGGAGGCGAGCTTTACCTGTTCGCGCGCCGCGGCGACGGTGCGACGTGGCTGCGCCGGCGTTCGGCTGCCGGCAGTTGGAATGCCTGGCAGTCGCTGGATGGGAACGCCACGGCCCAGCCCGTGGCCGCGGTCAACGGCGACGGGCGCGTGCAGCTGTTCGCGCGCGGCACCGACAGCCAGATCTGGACACGGCGGCAGATCAGCGCCGGTTCGGCACAGTGGGACGCGTGGACCCACCTCGGCGGCGACGCGAGTTCCGCGCCGGCGGTGGTACGCAACGCTGACGGTCGCCTGCAGTTGTTCGTGCGCGGTCCCACGGGCGGCCTGCGCAGTCGCGTCCAGGCGGCGGCCGGAGGGGCCTGGAATGCGTGGGTCGATCATGGCGGCACGGTGCACTGG
>CAMLLF010000297.1 GCA_946480705.1 uncultured Lysobacteraceae bacterium
TAAGCGCAAGTTGCAGCGCGGTTAATGCCGGGTCGGCCCCTCGCGGCGGCGGAAGTTCAGTCGCGGGCGGCGTGATTCATTGTAAAACAGTGGAAAAGTTTTTCGGGGTTGCCTGGCGTCGTGCGACGAGCACCGGCCGGCGCGCCGTACCGGCGCATGACGCGTTTCGCCGCCAAACCGCGTATTCAGAGTCGGCGGGCGGATGCTGTTCGGATTCGCCGCCGCGACGCGTTCAGGGTTGCTGCGCGTGGACGCCGCCGGTGGCGGCAGCGGCACCGCCGAAGTGTCGCGTAGCCGGCCGCCGAGATGGAAATTCGTCGGAATTCTCCGATGGCGGCGGCAGGGGACAGGACACTAGAATGGTGCCGTTCGTCCAGCGAACGCGAAGGTTTTACCTGCTTGCGCGGAAACCGGGCATGTGCCGGGGCGCCGCAAGGTGGCAGGGGGCAGCCGTAGTTTTCCGATATTTTCGAGGAGCAGGGCAATGAAACAGTGGGTTCTGGGTGTAGCGCTGGCGCTCACCGGCGCATTCGCGGCAAGCCCGGTGCTGGCCGCCGGCAAGATCGCGATCGGCGTGGCCGAGTTCAAGAACGAATCCGGCGCGGGTTGGTGGCGCGGCGGCGTGGGCTGGGAACTGTCCGGCATGTTGTCGAACGAACTGGGCTCCAGCGGCAACTTCACGATCGTCGAGCGTGCCAAGCTCGACAAGGTGCTCGAGGAGCAGAACCTCGCCGCTTCGGGCCGCGTGCGTTCCGGCACGGGCGCCAAGATGGGCAAGGTCACCGGTGCCGACTATCTCGTCATGGGCACGGTGACGGCCTATGAAGAAAACACGGCGTCGACGGGCGGCGGCATCAGCTTCAAGGGCATTTCGCTGGGCGGCAAGAAGAGCGATGCCTATCTCGCCGTCGACGTCCGCGTCGTCAACACGAGCACGGGCGACATCGAGTTTTCGCGCACGATCGAAGGCCGCGCCTCCGGCGGCGGCGTGGCGGTCGGCGTCTACCGCGGCGGTTTCGGCGGCAATCTCGCGTCCGAGAAAAACACGCCGGCCGGCAAGGCGATCCGCGCGGCGCTCGTCGAGATCAGCGAATACCTCGATTGCGTGATGGTCGAGCGCAACGGCTGCGAAAGCGAATACCAGGCCAAGGAATCGGGCCGTCGCGAGCGCACGAAGAAGTCGCTGAAGCTCGACTGATCTCCGGCGACTTCCGCGGTAATGAAAAAACCCCGCCACTGGCGGGGTTTTTTTGTCGCGGCTCAGCGATTGCCGCTGCGCGGGCCGCCGCCACGGTTGCCACCGCCGGGACGTCCGCCACCGCCGGGGCGTCCCGCGCCCGCGCCGCCGCCCGGGCGTCCGCCAGGGCGTCCACCGCCGGGGCGTCCCGCACCGGGAGCGCCGCCGGGTCGTCCACCGCCGGGACGCCCCGCGCCCGGAGCACCGCCGGCGCGCGCGCCACCGGGGCGTCCGCCGGCCGGACGCGGTCCACCGGGGCCGCGTGTATTGCGTTCACCGTACGGAGATGGGCTGCGATCACCGTAGTTGCCGCGGTTGCCTGAGCGGTCGCCGTACGTGCCGCGATTGCCGTTCGGCTCCGCGCGATTGCCCGAATCGGCACCGCCTGGATGGCCATACGGCAGCGATGCGCGGTTGCCACGTGCATCATCATTGCGATCGCTGCTGCGATTGCCGCGGTTGTCGTTGTTCCAGGGACGTCCGCCACCCTCGCTGCGCGGGCCGCCGCCTTCGCCGCGCGGGCCGCGACTGCCGGGACCGGGGCCGGGGCCGCGCTGTCCGCCGGGACGCCCGCTGCCGCGGTTCGCGCCGCGGCCGAATTCGTCACCGGCAGACCAGGTCCGCGGCATCACGACTTCCTGGCCCGGCGCCGCGCCGCGCCGCGGCGGAGAGCGACGCTGCGGCTTGTCGGTATTGCCCTCGATCGTGCGTGGGCCGCGACCCGGCGCGTTGCCGCGCGGACCGCCGCCGCCGAAGCGTTTGGGACCGCGCGGAGCGCCACGACCCGGGCGGCCCGGCCCGTCGTCGCGGATGCGATCGAAGCGCGTGAGTTCGCGCGCCTCGGCGCGATCGGCACCGATCCACGCCTGCTGGCCGCTGCCGCGCGGCGCGGGCCGATACTCGGTGACGGCACTCTGCGTCGCGCGACGCTGGTGGATGACCGGCTGCAAGGTCAGCGTCGGCTCGTTCTGCGTTGCGCCGCAGAGCTCGCGCAGCGCCTTCGTGTCTTCCGCGTCGAGTTCCTGCGAGTGACGCTTGAGCGGCCTCGGCAACTCCACAGTGCCGTAGCGCACGCGCTTGAGGCGGCTCACGAGAAAGCCGGCGGCATCCCAGAGGCGGCGCACTTCGCGATTGCGGCCTTCCTTGATGACCACGCGGAACCACGAGTGACTGCCGCTGCGGCTGATCACGCCGATGTCGTCGAAATGCGCCGGACCGTCGTCGAGTTCGATGCCGGCCTTGAGGCGCTCGAGCACCTCGTCGGGTACTTCGCCGTGCACGCGGCAGATGTATTCGCGTTCGATCTCGCTCGACGGATGCATCAGCGCGTTGGCAAGATTGCCGTCGGTCGTCAGCAGCAGCAGGCCGGTCGTGTTGATGTCCAGGCGGCCGACGGCGATCCAGCGCTGGCCCTTGAGGCGCGGCAGCTGTTCGAACACGGTCGGACGGCCTTCAGGATCTTCGCGCGTCGTCACCACCCCCTCGGGCTTGTGATAGACGAGCACCTGCGCCTGCTCGGCATCGTCGCGGATCACGACGAACAGCTTGCCGTCGACTTCGATGCGATCGCCGCTCTTGACGCTGAGACCGATCGTCGCCGGCGTTCCGTTGACCGAGATCTCGCCGTTCTGGATACGCTGCTCGAGCAAGCGGCGCGAGCCCAGGCCCGCATTCGCGAGAACCTTGTGCAGCCGTTCCTCGACGACCGGCGCGTTTTCGTCCGGCTGCGAGCGTTTGAGGGTGAGTGTGCGGCGGGGTGCAGCGGTCATGCGGTGTGCTCCGGAACGTCGTCGGACGTCGTGGTGTCGTTCGGATCGACGGCGTCGTCGTCCGGGGAAATATCGGGAGTGGCCGGATCGGCGTGGACGACGCTGTCATCCGTGTCCGTGGGGTCGAGCCAGCGGTCGGTGTCGTCGAAATCCTCGCCGGCGATTTCTTCGGCGGCGGAACCGTCGTCGATCGTATCGCCGTCGGGCAGGGCGGCTTCGGCCGTCGCGACAGACTCGTCAATGAGGTCGTCGTCGACCGGCGTGCCGTCGTCAACGGCCGGGGAGGCGGCCGCTTCGGCGGCGGGAGGCGTCGCTTCGGCGGTCGTGACGGCGCCCGCTTCGGCCTGGATACCGGCTTCGGTGTCGGTGACGGCGACGATGTCCGCGGACGCCGACTCGTCGTCCTCGGGCGGCAATTCGAGCGAAGGCGGTATGACGGGCGCGAGATCCAGCTGCGGCTCGTAGTCGTCGAGGTCGCGGATCTCGGCGAGCGGCGGCAGTTCGTCGAGCGACTTCAGGTTGAAATAGTCGAGGAAGCTCCGCGACGTGCCGAACAGCGCGGGCCGGCCCGGCACGTCGCGATAGCCGACGACGCGGATCCATTCGCGTTCCTCGAGCGTCTTGATGATCGACGACGACACGGCGACGCCGCGGATCTGTTCGATCTCCGCGCGCGTGATCGGTTGGCGGTACGCGATCAGCGCGAGCGTCTCGAGCAGCGCGCGCGAGTACTTGGTCTGGCGTTCGGTCCACAGACGCGTGACCCAGGGATGCACGTCCTCGCGGATCTGGTAGCGATAGCCGGAGGCGACTTCCTTGAGCTCGATGCCGCGTTCGGCGCATTCGTCGGCGAGCAGCTGCAGCGCGGCGAGCAGCTGTTCGTTGTCGACGTTTTCCTCTTCGGTGAACAGCGCGGCGAGCTGGGCGACCGACAGCGGCTGGGCGGCCGCGAGCAGCACCGCTTCGATCACGCGCTTGAGCAGTTGCGGATCCATCAGGAAGCTTCCAGGACGTCGGCGTTCTCGTCGCCGTCGCGCGCGAGCGTCGGCGTCTCGCCGTCGACGACGAGCGCCTTGATGTAGATCGGTCCGGGCACGTCGTTCTGCACGATCTCGATCAGGGTTTCCTTGGCGAGTTCGAGCATCGCAAGAAAGGTCACGACGACGCCGCGCCGGCCTTCTTCCGGATTGAACAGACTTTCGAAGCTGTGGAACTCGCCGTCGCCGAGGCGGCCGAGCACGTCGCTCATGCGATGCCGCACCGACAGCGCCTCGCGCTGGATCGCATGGTTCCCGGTCAGGTCGGCGCGGCGCAGCACGTCCTTGAGCGCGAGCAGCAGTTCCTTGAGCTCGACCGGCGGCGGCAGGCGCACGACGCTGCGGTCCGGAACGAAGGCCGATGCCAGCGAGATGTCGCGTTCGAGCCGCGGCATCGCCTCGATGTCGGCGGCGGCCTTCTTGAAGCGTTCGTATTCCTGCAGGCGGCGCACGAGTTCGGCGCGCGGGTCTTCTTCATCGCCCTCGGCGTCCGGCGGACGCGGCAGCAGCAGGCGCGATTTGATCTCGGCGAGGATCGCGGCCATGACGAGGTAGTCGGCCGCGAGTTCGAGCTTCAGGTTGTGCATGAGCTCGATGTAGTCGACGTACTGGCGCGTGATTTCGGCGACCGGTATGTCCAGGATGTCGAGGTTCTGGCGGCGGATCAGGTAAAGCAGAAGGTCCAGCGGTCCCTCGAACGCTTCGAGAATGACTTCGAGCGCATCCGGCGGGATGTACAGATCCTGCGGCATCTGCAGCACGGGCTGGCCTTTCACGACGGCGAGCGGCATTTCCTGCTGCTGCGGTACGGGCGTGAAAATGCCTTGGCCCTCGCTGGGCGCGAGTTGCTCGACAGGCTCGGT
The DNA here is from genome assembly GCA_946480705.1 of uncultured Lysobacteraceae bacterium. Next base: position 4,907 of record CAMLLF010000297.1, read on the forward strand.
GCTCATCTAGCGGACGCTGGTCTCTACGCTGTTCGCCGCGCTCACCGCGGCATGCGGGCCCTGGAGGCCGATTCCGTCAAGCTCAGGCGAACGGCACTTCGCCCTTGCCCTGGCGTACGAGCCGCGGCGTGTCGTCCACGAGGTCGATCACGGTCGTCGGTTCGTTGCCGCAGAAACCGCTGTCGACGAACAGGTCGACGGCGGAACTTACATGGTCGTACAGGTCGTCGACTTCCCAGCCTGCCATGTCCTCGTCCGGCAGTATCAGGCTGGAGCTCGACAGCGGCTCGCCCGATGCTTCGACCAGCGCGAGTGCGACGCGATGGTCCGGTATGCGGACGCCTACGGAACGCTTCTTGGCCTGCTTCAGGTGCCGGGGTACGTCGGCAGCCGCAGGAAGTAGGAAAGTGTAGGGGCCGGGAGTCAGGGATCGGACCAGCCGGAACGCCGCGTCATGCATGCGGGCGTAGGCGCCGACCTCACTCAAGTGGCGACAGATTAAAGTGAAGTTGTGCCTGCTGTCCAGCTTTCGCAGGCGCATGACGCGTTCCTGCGCGGGCTGCGCATTCAGTCGCCAGCCCAGCGCATAGCCCGAATCCGTCGGATACGCGATGAGCCCGCCGCGGTCGAGCACGGCGACGGCCTGGGCGATCAGCCGCGGCTGCGGGTTTTCCGGATGGATGTGAATGCGCAGGGTCATCCGCGAGAGCCTGCGGACCGCGACGAAATTCGTCAAGCGCGACACACTATGCAGGTCATGTCC
>CAMLLF010000298.1 GCA_946480705.1 uncultured Lysobacteraceae bacterium
AGCTCGCGGTCTCGAGCGCGACCAGCGCGTCCAGATCGGCGGTTTCGGCGCGGCGCAGGCGGAAGTCGGGGGACGGAGGCACGCGGCGGAGACTAGCAGGCCGCGGACGCGCGCAGGTGTGTCGCAGGCCCGGACCGGCGCTGCATGTCGGCGTCCCGGCGCATTCGCTGAACTGCGCCTGCACGGTCGCGCCGCGGGGTACGTAACGGAACCTTGCGCACGTGCCGCGCTCACAGCCCTGTGTCACACTCGCGCCGCTCGCAAATCCACGTGTCCGCCCCTGCCATGCCCGACCCTGACCCTGCGGTCATCGACCGCATCGCCGTCTCGTACCTGCACTCATGAGTCGCCTCGTCATCGTCGTCGAAAAGGCGTCGGACTGGGGTTCGTACTACCCGTCGGACAACGTGGTCACTGCGAAGGACTATCTGCGCGAGTCGCTCGACGCCGACGATGAACGCACGCAGGTCATCAACCTCTGCCGCAGCTACAAATACCTCGGCACCGGCTACTACGTGTCGCTGCTGGCCGAGGCGCGCGGACACAAGGTCATCCCGTCGGTGCGCACGATCAACGATCTGCGCCGGCGCTCGCTCTACGGCCTCGACATCGAGGATCTCGAACAGCGCATCAGCCGTTTCCTGCCCGATTCGCGCGACACGACCGACTTCGGCCTGCAGGTGTATTTCGGCGAGACCAGCTACGCGCCGCTGCAGGATCTCGCGCGCCAGGTGTTCGAAATGTTTCCGTGCCCGATCCTGCGCATCGAGTTCGAGCGCGAGCGCGAATGGGGCATCTCGGCGATCAAGCCGGCCGGCTTGCATACGCTCAACGATCCGCAGGAAGACGCGTTCGCCGACGCGCTCGACCGGTTCTCGAAGAAGCTCTGGCGCAAGCCGCGCGCGCGGCGCAAGTTCCGCTACGACATCGCGATGCTGCACGACCCGGCCGAGGCGATGCCGCCGTCGAACAAGCGCGCGCTGAAATCCTTCGTCGACGCGGGCAAGGATCTCGGCATCGAGGTCGACCCGATCACGCGCAACGACTACACGCGGCTCGCCGAATACGACGGGCTGTTCATCCGTGAAACCACGGCGCTCGACAATCACACCTACCGCTTCGCGAACAAGGCGGAGAAGGAAGGCATGGTCGTCATGGACGATCCGACGTCGATCCTGCGCTGCACGAACAAGATCTACCTGCACGACCTGCTGCGCTCGCGCAAGCTGCCGACGCCCAAGAGCGAAATCCTGTTCCGCGACGACACGAAGAAACTCGCCGAGCTGCCGGCGCTGCTCGGCTTTCCGATCGTGCTCAAGATTCCCGACGGCTCGTTCTCGCGCGGCATCGTCAAGGTCGAGAACGCCGAGGAACTCAAGAAGGGCACCGAGGACCTGTTCCAGCACACCGCGCTCGTCATCGCGCAGGAATACCTCTACACCGATTTCGACTGGCGCATCGGCGTGCTCAACAAGGATCCGCTGTACGCGTGCCAGTACTTCATGTCGCGCGGCCACTGGCAGATCTACAACCACGGCGCGCGCGGCACGGCGAAATCCGGCGGCTTCAAGACGCTGCCCGTGCGCGAAGCGCCGCCCGAGGTCGTGCGGCTCGCGCTGAAGGCGACCAGCCTCATCGGCGACGGACTCTACGGCGTCGATCTCAAGCAGGTCGGCAATCGCATCGTCGTCATCGAAGTCAATGACAATCCGTCGATCGATGCGGGCGTGGAAGACGAATACCTCGGCGACGATCTCTATCGCCGCATCATGGAAGAATTCCTGCGCCGGCTCGAACGCAAGCGGCTGGGCATCGAGGATTGAGAGCCCTGGTAGGTTGGCGGTGAGCCGCAGGCGAACCCCAACATCGAGGTGGTTCCGCTGCGAAGAACCCGTGCCGGAAATAGTCGCTTGCGGCTATGTTTCCACAGCGCCGTGACGAAGTCCTCCGCTCGGCGGAAGCGGCGACCTCGATGTTGGGGTTCGCCTGCGGCTCACCGCCAACCTACCGCGCACTCGCGATGCGACGCGCCTGTGCCCTGACGTGACGCCATCCCTGGCGCCGGTCGAACGGACTTCCGGTCCCGGCCACGTCAGAACGGCGATACAGGAACGAGCCGACGAGGATGGCCCGCGCCTGTGCCGCCAACCGCCGGCGATGTTGCATCGCCCACATCAGGAGTGGTGCACCCACGAGCCAGTACGCGGTCCAGCCGAAGGCGAGCGAATGCGCGCGTGCGGCAGGCAGCAGCAGAACGCCGGCAATGCCGGCGACGAGCCAGAGTTCGACGAAGCGCGCGATCAGGGTGGATTCGGGCGAACGATCGACGGGCTGTTGCGTTCGTGCCTGAGGCATGGCGTTCTCCGCTCGTGGGTGCCGACGCAGTATCCGCAGCGCGAATCTCAGATCCTGCGAGTGCGCGAAAGCCGCGTGACATAATCGTCCGACCTCATCGGAGACGGCGCGTGGAAACCCACACCATCCTGCAGTACACCGTCGTGCTCCTCGCCGCTGCCGTCGTCGCGGTGCCGATCGCGAAACGCTTCGAACTCGGCGCCGTGCTCGGCTATCTGATCGCCGGCGCCGTGATCGGCCCTTCAGGCTTCAAGCTGCTGCAGAACCCGGAACAGATCGCGCACATCTCCGAACTCGGCGTCGTGCTGCTGCTGTTCGTGATCGGGCTCGAACTGTCGCCGCAGCGGCTCTGGGTCATGCGCAAAGCCGTGTTCGGCGCGGGCCTCGCGCAGGTGCTCGCGACCGCCGGCGTGATCGCGGCGATCGCGATCGCCGCATTCGACGTCGTGCCGAAGTCGGCCGTCGTGATCGGTCTCGGCCTCGCGCTGTCGTCGACCGCGTTCGGCCTGCAGCTCCTTGCCGAACGCAAGGAACTCACATCGCCGCACGGCCGTCAGGGCTTCGCGATCCTGCTGTTCCAGGATCTCGCGGCAATCCCGATTCTCGCGATCGTGCCGGTGCTCGCGGTCGGCCAGGGCGCGGCGGTCAACACGATCGAAGCCGGCAAGGTCGTCGGCACGCTCGCACTCGTCGTGCTCGCCGGACGCTTCCTGCTGCGTCCCGTGTTCCGCATCGCGGTGAACACGCGCATACCCGAAGTGTTTACGGCGACCGCGTTGCTCGTCGTCATCGGCACGGCCTGGCTCATGGAACTCGCCGGCATCTCGATGGCGCTCGGCGCTTTCCTCGCGGGTCTGCTGCTGGCCGATTCGGAATATCGCCACGAACTCGAATCGCAGATCGAACCGGTCGGCATGACCGTCGGCGGCCTCGATCGCTGGCAGTCGCTGTCGCTCGCCGCGGTCCTCGCCGCCGGCGGAGAATTCGCGTTCGTCGTGTTCTCGCTGGCCGCGGGCAACAATCTGATCGACCCGCGCACGCACGGGCTGCTGACGCTCGTCATCACGCTGTCGATGGCGGCGACGCCGCCGTTGCTGCTCGCGCTCGGCCAGCTCGTGCAGGCGAATACGCACAAGCCCGAGCGCGAGTTCGACCGCATCGACGGCGATCCGCCGCGCGTCATCATCGCGGGCTTCGGCCGTGTCGGGCAGATCGTCGCGCGCGTGCTGCGCGCGCAGAAGATTCCGTTCACCGCGCTGGAGAATTCGATCGAACAGGTCGATGCGTCGCGGCGTTTCGGCAGCACGATCTATTTCGGCGATCCGAGCCGGCCCGAGCTGCTGCGCGCCGCGCATGCGGACCGTGCCGAGATCTTCGTACTCGCGACCGACGATCCCGAAGCCAACGTGCGCACGGCGCGGCTGGTCAAGCGCATGTATCCGAATCTCAAGATCTTCGCGCGCGCGCGCAATCGCCAGCACGCGTTCAAGCTCATGGATCTCAATGTCGACGGCGTCGTGCGCGAAACGCTCGAAGGCAGCCTCGACCTGACGCGTCAGGTGCTCGAAGCGCTGGGCCAGCCGCCGCGCGTCGCCGCCGACCGCATCGCGCGCTTCCGCACGCACGACGAAGCGCTGCTCAAGGCCCAGCACCTCGTCTACGACGACGACGCGGCCCTGATCCAGTCTTCGCAGGAAGCTCTCGTCGAACTGGAACGGATCTTCGCGGCCGACACGAGCGAAGTGCAGACGCAGGAGTGGGTTGGCGGCGTGAATCGGGAGTGGTGAAAAGAAACGCGTTGAGAGGAGCGAGCCGTGAGCGGAGGGCCACCTCACATACTCGCTTCTCGCTGCTCTTCACTTCGATGGCGGCACCGCCGATCCAATCCCCTCAGCCGTGGTTGGCCGGCTGCCTCAGCATCTGCGCAAGGCTCGGAATCGCCGCGGACGCGCCGAGTTCGGTCGCGACGTCGGCGTAGCCGAGCAGTTCGGCGAGTTCCGCCGGGCGGCGGCCGAGGCAGTCGCGGATGTCGCGCTCGGCGCCGCGTGCGAGCAGCTGGCGCGCGCAGCCGAGCAGGCCGTGGATTGCGCAGGCATGCAGCGCGCTGACGCCGCGTTCGTCCTGCGCATCGAGGTCGGCGGCGAAATCGAGCACGAGTGCGACGAGGTGCGCGACCTGTGCCGGATCGCAGGGCGAACCCGGATCGGCGCGGCCGCCGACGAGCAGCAGCAGCGCGGTCTGGCCCTTCGCGTTGCGCGCGTTCGGCGCGGCGCCGAGGCGCAGCAGCACTTCGAGCACGGCACGCGCGCGCGGCCCGGCGTGACCGAACGCGTAGTGCGCCGCGGCGTGCAGCGCGGTCGAACCCTTTTCGTCGGCGAGATTCGGATCGGCGCCGGCGGCAAGTAATTTTTCCACAAGTTCCGGAAAGCCGAGCGCCGCGGCGATCATCAGCGTGGTGCCGCCGCCGGGCAGGCGGCGGTCGAGCGCGGCGCCGTGGGCGAGCAGCCGGTCGACGACGCTCTCGCGGCGCGCGCTGACCGCGGCCGACAGGCAGGTCGCGCCGCCCGCCGCCGTGTGTTCGATATCGGCGCCGCGCGACAGGAGCAGGCGCACGACGTCGTCGTGGCCCTGGCCGCACGCGCGCAGCAGCGCGGTCGCGCCTTGCGCGTCGGTGCCTTCGATCGGCAGTCCGAGTTCGAGCAGCCGTTCCACGGCCGACGTATCGCCGCCGGCGGCGGCCGCGACGACGTCGTCGGCGCGCAGGCGCCGGCGCGGCAGCGGCCATTTCGTCCAGTGCAGCCAGCGGCGCAGGGATTTGCTGCCGGTCAGCGCGCGGCCGAGTGCGGTTTCGCCGTCGTTCGCGGCGATCTGCGGATCGGCGCCGTGGCGGATCAGCGAGCGCACGACGCCGTCGAGCTGCGCCGCCGGCGCGGCGAGTGCCGCGTGCAACGGCGTGCGGCCATGCTGGTCGCGCGCATTCGGGTCGGCGCCAGCGTCGAGCAGGCGGTCGAGCAGGCGCGAAGCGGCGAGCTGCGCGGCGAGATGCGTGGCGGTCTCGCCGTGTTCGTTCGCGGCGAAGGCGTCGGCACCGCGCTGGGCCAGGTCGAGCGCGATCGCGAGCAGCTGCTCGCGCCGTGCCGCGTCGCCGGTGTCGCGCGCGGCTTCGAGCACGCGGCGCAGCACGCCGGCGCCGCCGCTGCCGGCACCGGCTTCGACGAGTTCGGCCAGCGCGTCGGCGGAATCGGGCAATCGTTCGAGCACGGCGGAGAACAGCGTGCCACGCGCGAGGTACGCGTCGGGGCGCAGGCCG
>CAMLLF010000299.1 GCA_946480705.1 uncultured Lysobacteraceae bacterium
CTTCCTGCTCGATGGGCACGACCGGCTGGTGCAGTCGACGCTCGACGGGCAGCTTGCCGACGCGCGGTCGTATGCGGCGCTGCGCGCGGACTTCGGCGTCCGCTCGCTGTTCGTCGAAGGGGGCGCGCGGCTGGCGGGCGCGGCGCGCGGACGCCGACGGATGCGGCAGAATGCGCGGCCTCGCGCCATTGCGGAGACCGCCCGTGTTGCGAATGCCTGACGCGCTGCATCGCCCGCCCGCATGACGGCGCTGCTGCCGCTGCCCGGCGACGAGGTGCATATCTGGTATGCCTGGACCGCGCAGTGCGAGGGTGCCGGGTTGCGCGACGCTTACGCTGCGCTGCTGACGCCCGACGAACGTGCGCGCTGCGCGCGCTTCGCGTTCGACGCGCTCAAGGCCGAATACCTGCTGACGCGCGCGCTCTGCCGCACCGTGCTGTCGCGCTATGCGCCGGTGCGGCCGCAGGACTGGCGCTTCGAAAGCAATGCCTACGGCCGTCCCGAAATCGCCGCGCCGCTCGTGCGGCCGCTGCGCTTCAATCTGTCCAACGCGCGCAGCCTCGTGGCCTGCGCCGTGACGAGCGGCAGCGACGTCGGCATCGACGTCGAGGAAACCGCACGCTCGGCCGCGCCGCTCGACATCGCCGACCAATTCTTCTCGGCCGAGGAACTCGCCGCACTGCGCGCGTTGCCGGCGCACGAGCAGGGCGCGCGCTTCTTCGATCTGTGGACGCTCAAGGAGTCCTACATCAAGGCGCGCGGACTCGGCCTGCAGATTCCGCTCAACCGCTTCTCGCTGCGGTTCGGCGAGACGCTCGGCATTGCGATCGACGCGTCGCTGGCCGACGAAGCCGCCGACTGGCAGTTCTTCTCGACGCGCCTGAGCGGGGCGCACACGCTGTCGCTCGCGGTGCGGCGCGGCGCGAATCCGCCGTATCGCATCCGATTGCACGAAATCGTGCCGCGGCCGTAGGTTGGGTTGAGCCGCAGGCGAAGCCCACCATCGAGGTGACTCCGTTGCAAAGAGCCCGTGCCGGAGGAACTCGCTTGCCACGGCATCTCTGACGCAACACGGACTTTCTCCGCCAGACTGTAGCGCGCCGATTAGCTTGATCGGTCCTGCCAGGTGGTTTGATTCAGTACGAATACCGGCTTAGCTGCCATCCCCCGGCGCATCTTGAGGCAACTTCCGGCTCGTAGTTCGTCTGCACGGTTCGGATGGGAGCTCCCCATCAACGCCTCTCTGACGGCCACCAGCACATAGCCCGAAGAGAAATTGCGCACAGCGCGCGCGCCGCCAGCCCCTGTCCGAGATAGCTCCGTCCCCCTGAGAACCTGAGCCGGTAGGGCACGGACTTCCGCGTAGGGGCCTACCGCCGTTCTCTCTGCCGACGAATCAGTTCGTCCCAGGGCTTGGAAGAGGCCTGGGTCAAGCCGCTATTTGGGACGAAATCATCCAACGGGCGCCGCGCAAGTCGGTGAGAGGATCTTCCCCGTGACGGCAGTAGTTCGACCTGCTGCTATGCGGATGGCGCTTAACCGCAGTCGCTGAGATTGCGGCGTGCAAACATTAGAGGCGTGCTGAACCTACTGCGATCCGCCCCGAAGTCGCTTTCTTCTGTGAGGAACCCCGTTTGAGCCCTACGAAAATTGCAGCCACCCTAATCGCCGTCGCCGCTGTTGCGATTGCAGCTTTTTTCGCCTTGCCGAGCCAGCGTGAATCGGATAAGCCGCTACCGGGGTCATCGACACCTCCCACGGCGCCCAATCCAGCCCCGCCCCCGGCCACACGGCCTAAGTCGAGTGAGATGCCGGCCGCCCAGGTAGTTCCTGCGTCAAGCGCGCAACAGAGCTACGACGCCGCAAACAATCTCGCATCGCTCGTAAAGAGCGTCCAGCCCCAGGTCGATGCTGGCAGTCCCGAAGCACTTCGACTTGTCGCGCTAGTGAATGATGAGTGCTTTGCCAGTCAAGCGACTCCCAATCGAGCCCAGAACTTCCGCGAAAAATTCGCAGCGGGACTTGCGGAGCCGCAACGGTCGATCGCTCTCCGGCACAACGACCTAGAAGAGCAACGTTGTCGCGACTTGGTTGCAGAGGGGAAGCTCACGCCCGCAAGTGTTCGCGAATCGCTGGCGCGGGCCGCCGCGGCGGGAGATCTGCTTGCAGCCACCATGAAGCTCGAAGAACAGTGGACCGAAAAGTCAGAGGACGAACTTAAGACCAGTCTGCGTCAGATCGTTGCATCTCGCGACGGTGAAGCAATCGGTGCAATGGCAACGATGCTGGGCGTCCGAGAAGAAGAGCCGCAAGTGAATGGGCCGTTCGCCGGGACACAAGAGGATTACCTCGCGTGGTTGCTCGTGGCATGCGACTTAGGACGTGACTGCAGCGAAAACAGCCGCGTGATGCGCCAACTCTGCCTCGTTATGGGCCGATGCCCGCCGGGAAACTACCGCGACTTCATTCGTACGAGTCTCGCGACTCCGAGCCAGTTCGATACCGCCACCGTCAAGGAGAAGACGCTTTTACAGCGTATCTCGAATGGACGCTTTCAAGAAATTTTCCCCTGAGCTGCTATCGGACTCTCGACCATGACTAGTAAACGAATCTGGGCGTATGGCTACCGGGTGCGAATGCCCGGACGCACCGCCTGCATTCTGATCACACCAAACGGCGCTCCCATTCGGCGGACGCGCCGTTGTTCAATTCAGTTGTCATCCGTCGCCATTTTGGAAATGCGTTAGAAACCTCGATTTTTCGCGGGTTTCGTCCCGTTTTGTCCCATAAAGTTTCGACTAGTCCCGTTTCCCAGATCACTTGGCACGACACACAGACGCCCGCCGGACGCGACTATCGCGATGTTGGGGTTCGCCTGCGGCTCGCCGCTCGCCCACGCCGGCTGCATCGCCTCGTCCGACGCCGCGCGAAATCGGCGGAACGGATCGGTCTCAGGCCAGATGCTTGCGCAGGAACGCAGTGCTGCGCGTCCAGGCGAGCTTCGCCGCGGCTTCGTCGTAGCGCGGCGTCGTGTCGTTGTTGAAGCCGTGCTGCGTGCCCGGATAGGTGTGCGCCTCGTAGCGCTTGCCGGCGGCCTTGAGCGCCTCCTCGTAGAGCGGCCAGCTCGCGTTGACGCGATCGTCCTTTTCGGCGAAATGCAGCTGCAGCGGCGCGCGGATCGCCGGCACGTCGGCCAGCGTCGGCGCGGGACCGTAGAACGGCACGGCCGCGCCGAGTTCGGGCAGTTGCGTGGCGAGCCAGTTCGAGATGCCGCCGCCGTAGCAGAAGCCGATGACGCCGACCTTGCCGTTGCCGCCGTCGATGCCGGCGAGCGCGCGTGCCGCGGCGACGAAGTCGCTGCGCGTCCTGGCCTGGTCGAGCGTGCCGAACAGCTCGCGCGCCTTGTCCTCGTTGCCCGGATAGCCGCCGAGCGGTGCGAGCGCATCGGGTGCGAACACGATGAAATCCTCGAGCGCCATGCGTCGCGCGATGTCCTCGATATGCGGATTGAGGCCGCGGTTCTCGTGCACGACGAGCACGGCCGCGCGCTTCTTCGTTTCCTTCGTCTTCGCCGGCGTCACGAGATAGCCCTTGACCGTGCCGTTGCCGTCGGACGAGGGGAATTCGTGGCGCTTCGCGACGATGCGCGCATCGGATTCGGGAATCTGCTGCGCCGCGGCGAACTGCGGGCTCAGCTGCTGCAGGATCAGCTCGGCGGCGACGGCGCCGCCGACGACTTTCGCGACGGCGCCGAGAAAACCGCGCCGGCTCAGTGCGCCGTGCACGTAAGCGTCGAAATGCTCGAGGACTTCCGGATCGAAATCGGCACTGGTCTTGCGCGTCATGACTGGGCTCCGGCGGCGGTGGAACGCCGAGCATCGCGGCGGCCGCGCGGCTGCGCAATGCCGATGCGCCGGAACGACTACGCGTCGCGCCGCAATGCCACGCTCATCCAGGTTCGCCACGCGACATTGAGCCGCTCGCGCATTTCCCAGGTGCCGCTGAAGACGCGGCCGTCCTCGCTGAAATTGCCGCGAAAGCGCACATTGTTGCCGCTGTAGGTCCACTGCTCGCCGTCGACGCTGGCCTGCATCACGTTCGCATTGCCCTGGTTGTCGTAGGAATGCATCGTGAAGTGCTTGCGGCTCGCGTCGTAGCCGATGACTTCGATGCCTTCGACCGCGCCGTCGGGCATCTGCGCGACGAAGCGGTGCAGCAGGAAATGGCCGCCGGGCAGCCACTCGTAGGTGTCGGTCGCGCGATACGGCGCGCCGCGTCCCGACGGACCGAGCAGTTTCACTTCCCCCTGCGTCGTCCACGTTCCGACGAACGCGGCGAGCGGCGCGAGCGCGGCATTGGCTGCGACGGTGTCGCTCATCGATGGCTCCTGGCGCTGGATCAAGCGCGCACGGTAGCCCGATTCGGCGCACGCGGCCAAATGCGACGCCACATCTGCGAGCGTCGCGTTACGGCACGGTTAGCAACGCATTAAATCGCGCGTGCGGCGTTCAGCTTCGACGCGAAAATGCCGCTGTCAGAACCAGGCATCGCGCATGTCGTAGGCGCTGCGGTCCACACCGGCGACGAGCTTCGCGCTGAGTTCGGTCTGGGGCAGTTCGGTCGCGAAAAAGCAGCGGCAGGCCTGCAGCTTGCCGGCGTAGAAATCATGCTCGGCAGCCCCCGAGGCCAGCGCCCGCTGCGCCGCCGCGGCCATGCGCAGCCAGCCCCAGGCGACGACGACGTGGCCGAGCAGCTGGAGATAGTGGCTTGCGTTCGCGAGCACTTCGCGCACTTCGCCGGCGGCCATGCGTTTGCCGGCGGCGACGCTCGTGTCGCGCACACGGACGGCGGCGGCCGACAGCGCGGCGGCGAGCGGCGCGAGTTCGGCGTCGCCCGCGACCTGCGCGCAGGTCGCCGCGATGCGTTCGAGCAGGATGCGCAGCGCCGCGCCGTCGTGCGTCAGCGCCTTGCGGCCGAGCAGGTCGAGCGCCTGGATGCCGTTCGTGCCTTCGTGGATCGGATTGATGCGGTTGTCGCGCCAGCACTGCTCGACCGGATAGTCGCGCGTATAGCCGTAGCCGCCGAGCACCTGGATCGCGAGGTCGTTCGCGCGCAGCGCGTAGTCGGAATTCCACGCCTTGACGATCGGCGTCAGCAGTTCGAGCAGGAGATGGCTCTGCTCGCGCACGGCCGCATCGGGGTCGTGCTGCCGGTCGACGAGCAGCGCCGCGTCGAACGCGAGCATCTGGCCGCCTTCGACGTAGCACTTCTGCTGCAGCAGCATGCGCCGCACGTCGGCATGAGCGACGAGCGCGACCGACGGCGTGGCCGGATCCTTCTGGTCGGGATGCCGGCCCTGGCGCCGCTCGCGCGCATAGGCCAGCGCGTACTGATAGCTCGCGGCGGCCTGCTGGATCGCGCTCAGGCCCACGCCGATGCGTTCCTCGTTCATCATGTGGAACATCTGCGCGAGACCCTGGTGCGGACTGCCGACGAGGTAGCCGACGCAGTCGCCGCTTTCGCCGAACTTCAGGAAGGTGTTGACGCTCGCGCGCTGTCCCATCTTGTGATTGAGCCCGGCCAGGCGCACGTCGTTGCGCGCGCCGCGGCTGCCGTCGTCGTTGACGCGCCAGCGCGGCACGATGAACAGGCTGATGCCGCG
>CAMLLF010000300.1 GCA_946480705.1 uncultured Lysobacteraceae bacterium
AGCCCGGGTAATAGAGGTTCGCGATGAGCTTCAACTTCACGTTGGCGTGCGCGTTCGCGTTGATGTAATCCATCGCCTGCGCGACATAGGTCTTGCAGGAAGCCACGGCGTTGTTGAGCACGCTGTAGTCGCAAGTGCCCGTCTGCGACTTGAAGCTCGACCGCGCCTGCAGGCCGTCATTGCCGCACATCTCGAAGGTGACGACACGCGTCGAACTGGCCTGCATGTACGAACGTTCGGCCACGATCTTGTTGTTATAGACATCCGACGCCACCGCGCCCGACTTCGCGCGGCGGATGTTCTCGATGTCCGCGTTCCACACCGCAGACAGATACTCCGAATCGACCGTCGGCGCGGAGTAACGCGCCGCGTTGCTGATCGAGCCGTTGTAACCCGCGTAAATCGAATCGCCGTAAGCCACGACGCGATACTTCGCCGTCGTCCCCGCGCGATCGACCGTCCACGAAACGTTCTGGTTCAGCGTATTGCCCATGGCCTGGGCGCTCAGAGCGAGCAAAGCGACAGCAGGCAGCCACCGACAGACGGTGCCGCGAAATGCGTTGTGCATGATTATCCCCACGAGGTCAGTGTGCGAGCGACGCGGGAACCGGGCGGCTTCCGCGCTCCTTACGAACTGCAGCACTACGTGGCATGCGCCCGTTCGGGCGCCCCTGGCCGTCGCGAAGACTAAATGTGGGCGTTGTGGAGGTCAATACGAACGTTTGAAATGGACATGGTGCGATGCAACAAGAGAACGAAGTGCGTCGCCCAGGTCAAAGAGTTAATGCGAAAAGATACATTTCCACTTGTCCGTATGGAATTGAGCTCCAACATTCGAATCGATCCTACGACGCCAACGGGAACAAAGGCTACTTCCTCAACAGGAACGGCCCAGGCTCCCTGTTCTATGTGCGAACGACGACAGCCGGTCGATTGCTTTACACCAGCCAACTGTCGACAACTACACTCGACCAAGTTTCCCAGCAGGCTCCTCCAGAGACACCACGGGACAGTTAGGGCCTCCTCGCAACATGATCGATACTCGCATTGGCGAGCATTCGCTTCGGGCATGGCGGAGTCGCTGATGCGACTTTCTCGCCCACTTTTTGATGCGATTTTTAGACGGGACAAGCAACCCTGACGATACAAGGCGTAGCGGTTCACGGCCCTGCGATCTACTGAGTGCACCAATGCGAGCTTGGCTGCACGTACTATAAGCCGGTGAATCCCTCTGCTTGGTGGAGTCAATACGTAACCGTCCCGTGACTCTGGGGACGAGATACGTCGTGGAGCACCAATGCGCCTGCTACGGTGAGAGTATTCGCCGTCAAACAGCAGTAGCGCTACTTGTTGCTGGACTGCATCTCAGGATCTGAGTTGCCCCTCCTTCACGCCAATGACCTAAATCGCTGGTACTCATTGGCGCCCGCCGGTACGTAACTAACCGCTCAGCCAACTGAGGCTGACCGGCACTTTTTCTTATTGAAGCTTCTGGGAGGCGGTAATGCGGTGTTGGAATGGGCTCGAGAATTTTACGGTGCGGCCGGGTACGTTCGGATGGAAAGTTTCTCGTTTTCTGCACGATCCTCTCGTTATCGCGATATGTCTCCTTCTGACATTCTTGGGTGGCATCAGTACCCCGATGCAACCTGCATTCGCTTCAGCGCAACTGATCGGGTGGGGCGTCGAAACTCCAGGCCTGAATCCAGGCGGACAGACGCCCGGTTCGGGTAGCAATACGGTGATAGCACCTCCACCGGCTACCCACACAGAGCCAGAGCCCGATCCAGACGCGTTCTCCGACGGCGTCGGCGCAACGCCCGGTAATTTCCGAGTCGACGAGGGCGGCGCGAGCACGTACACGATTCCGATCTATGTGCCGCCGGGTTCGGCAGACTTCAGCCCCAAGCTGACGCTCACGTATCAGCAGCGCGGCGGCAACGGTTCGCTCGGTGTCGGATTCGGCATCGGTGGACTCTCATCGATCACGCGCTGCCGCAAGTCTCGCGAAAGTGGGGACGGCAACGGAATATTTCCGGCGATCAATTTCGACAGCGATGCCACGAACGATGCGTATTGTTTTGAAGGCGCTCGCTTGTGGCGGTTGTCGGGTGCCGGAAGTTGCCCGGCGGCGGCAGGTACGACTGCAACCTACGAATACGGCCTGGAATCCGATCCGGCGACGCGCACGTGCGGCTACGAAACCACGGGCGTCACGGGGCCGGCATTCTGGCTCGTGCAACCCAAAGATGGTTCGTACCGTCGCTACGGTCACGCCGGCAACTCAACGTTGTCCCGCAACGACGGGGCGGGCAACGCAGACACGACGCAGATCCTCACGTGGAATATCGACCGCCTGGCCGATGCCAGCGGAAACGTCATCGAATTCACCTACGCGCGCGACAACGCGGGGGGTGAAATCAGCATCGATGAGGTCAGCTACACGGGGCGCGTGGCGCTGTCGAATCTGCTCGCTGCATCGCCGACGTACGTGCGCGCGCCTTATAACGCGGTCAAGTTCAACTACACGACGTTGCCGGCAGCGGCGCAACGCGCCGACTACCTGTCGGGCATGAAGCTGTCACTGACGCAGCAGCTTTCGTCCGTGACCGTGCGCGGCACCGCCAATCACGGTGCAAACCCGGACGCGCAGCAGATCGTGCGCACCTACTACCTGGAGTACGCCACATCGACCTCCAGCGAAATAATGAACGTCTCTGCCGTGCGCGAATGCGCGCCGGGAAATACCGGGGAAGTGTGTTATCCGCGCACCCGCTTCACCTGGAACAGCAATCTCGGAGCAACGCAAGGCTTCCCGAACGCCCCGTTCACGTCGTCCTACAGCGCGGGTTTGGAGCACGCCATCGATTTCAAAGTCGCCGACATAAATGGGGATGGCCGGCAGGACCTGATCTGGCTCAAGGATGGTAACTGCGACAGCTCGGGATTCGGTGCAAACCGGTTTCAACTAATGACTTCGTTGGCGGTTGGCAACGGACCAACGCTGGCCGAGCCAAAAGCGACGGGCATCTATCTCAGCCGGCCACTTAAAGGTGTTCCTGGATGCCCGGGGGATCTGCGTCCTCAACACTTCGAGACGATGTGGCACGTTTACGATTTCACCGGCGACGGACGCGACGACATTCTTGCGGACGACGGTGCATCCTGGCTGATCTATCCGTCGGTGAACGACGGCACGACCTGGACGTACAGCAGCACGAATTGGACGACGACCGGCATCCCCGCAACGAACACCGACGACGGCAAGCTGGTCGATCTCGACGCGGACGGATTGCCGGATCTGCTGCGTGGCTCGCCGAGCATCGCGGTCAATGCACGATTCCTGCGACGTTCGACGAGCTCCACCGTCGCCTATGCGTTCACGACGACGGATACCGGCGTGGACATCGAAAGCCCCACGCCGCCTGCCGGCTACACCGATGTGGGGTTGACGTTCGCGAGTACGCGCAACGGCGTTCCTCCGTCCGCCGATCTCGACGGCGACGGTGCGTCTGATCTGCTGGCGAAGGTCACGTTCGAGGGGCCGAATAGCGATGCTTGCCCCCTGGGTTCCAACCGGCCGGAAACCGCGGGGGCACGCGGGTACTTGCCGTCGGCGCCGTTCCTGAAGAAATCGAAACACTCGATTGCAAACGATCCTGGTACACCTACCGCAACGCCGGCGTCCAATCAAATGGCCGCCTCTATTTCGCGGTCGATACGAATCTGGGCGAAGTTGGCAACGCTGGCGGTCTATCGAGTGGCGGTGGCGACTACCAGCTCGCCGATGTCAACGGCGACGGTCAGGCCGATGCGGTCTACCAGCGCAGCAACGGAGCGCAGCGGACGTTCCAGATCCGACTCAACCGCGGGACAGCTGCCCCGGCAGGGACGGACCGACTTGCAGCAGAGCAGTCAACGGGAGTCTCGTTAGCTTCTGATCTGGCATCGCGCGTTCAACTGCTCGACGTCAATGGCGACAGCAAGCTCGATCTGTTCTACGCGGTCGATCTTGGCAGCGGTTCCCCGCGCTACCCACTGCGAGCGCGGCGATTCGCGGTGTCGAATTTCGGTTCGGAAATCGATGTCGGCAACAGCACGTCGAACGCACAGAGCCCGCTGAGCACACCGAGTTTTCTCATCGACGCGACAGGTGATGGCGTTCCCGATCTCGTGCGCTTCTCGGGCAACAACGTCGGCATCGCCGTAGGCAGTCTGACGTTTGGCGGCAACGACGTGGTGACCTTCATCGCCAACGGCCTTGGCGCAGTACACACGATCGGCTACGCGCCGCTGCCCTACAGCTCGGTCTACGACCGCGCGTTCGACGGGCCGAGCAAGGCCTGGGGACGCGGCTCACCGGTGTTCGACGTGTTCTCCTCGATGTGGGTCGTGCGCAATGCAGCGCAGTCTGCGCCGACGGCTGCCAACGCGCTGACCACCAGCGAAGTCCGCTACCACTACAGCGGTGCGCGTATGCAGGCGGGTGGGCGTGGGTTCCTGGGTTTCCAAACCGTCCGCACCGAAGATGTGCAGAATTTCCTGGTCACGACGACCGAATACCAGCAGGACTTCCCCTACACCGGCAGGCCGAAGAGCACGGTCGTTGAAATGCTGGCTGCGCCGTTGCCTGATCCGTGCGCGGCGAATCCTCAGGCGACCGGTTGTTTCGTCGAACCTCCGGCAAACTGCGGCCCGCTGGGTTGTCCCGTGGCGCCTGGTGCTCCGGGATTGCTGAGCGTGGGCGGGCAAGTCATTAGCGACTCGGCAACACTTTGGGCGGCAACGCCGGCGTTCAACCCCGCAACGTGGCAAGCGCTTCACGTCTATGCGTCTTCGACCGACGAGCAGAAATTCGATCTTGCAGCACCGGGGCAATTGAGCTTTCAGATTGCCTCGTCGTTTGCATTCGACGGCTACGGCAACATAACCGATTCGACAGTGACCTCGCGCCATGTGAACGACGCGGGATCGCTCGTGACCGATGAAACGAAGACCACGGCCAATGTCTTTGGTTGTACGGCGAGTCCGCCCACGCTCAGCAGTTGTACGGGAGTTGCGCTGAACGCGGAACGCCGGCGCCTCGGCCGTTTGTCGATTTCAACCGTGGACAGCAGCAGGCCTGGCGCGACTACGCTGCGGCGCCGAGCGAGTTTCGAGTACGACGCGACGCGATTGCTGCTCACGTCCGAAATCCAGGGCCCTTATGACGCGAGCGATGAACCGGATGCAACCGTTCGCAAACGTCTCAACATGCGCACCGACTTCGTGCTCGATGACGACGGCAATCGCGTCGCGCAGTACCAATGCGACGCGACCAACTACGTCAATCGCGCCGCCTGCACGAACCTCGCCGGATTCCAGCAGCGGCAATGGGAAAGCGATCTCACGCGATTCCAGCGCTACGGCAAGTCGGTGTACGAACCCAAGGGGCGGTTCCCGCTCTACACGCTTGCACCGTTCTACTCGGCGACTGCCGGCAATCAGACGGACGAGAATGTCGTCGTGTACACCGGCGTCGCGGTCAGCGGCGGCGCGTTCACGATGCAGGCGGCGCCGAGTTCGATCGTGATGAACCGCAATGCGTTCGGCGATCCGCTGAACCGCGTCTCGTCAACCGGCATGGTCGCGACGTTCGCCTACGGCTACCTCGGCCGCG
>CAMLLF010000301.1 GCA_946480705.1 uncultured Lysobacteraceae bacterium
TCGTCAAACACACCCTGCGGGCTCTCGCGCCGCGCGACGGCGGCCCGCTGCGACTATTGACAAAGAAGCCGATCAGATCCTCAAGCTCGGTCTCGCCGCGAAGGTCGAAAGCTTCGTCGGTATCGCCGGCGCGTATCGCGGGCTCTGGAGCTGCGGCATGTATCCGTACAACGTGCCGACGTCGACCTGCGGCAGCAACGGCCTGTCGGTTTCGAGCCCGCTGCTCAACGGCATCTACGGCAAGAAGCTCGCCGCGCGCACGTACTCGATCAAGTCCTACATCGACGAAATCGTCTGCTCGAGCGGCACCTGTCTCGTCTACGGTCTGCATTCCTCGTCGATCGCCGGGGAGAACGCGAGCTACACCTATCCCTACTACCACTACCAGTTGCTCTGGTTCACGCCGATCGCGCAGGCCGATCTCATCGACTGATACGGCGCCGGCGCAGACTCGCGCCTCGCCGTCACCCGTTGCTCACCTGCCGTGCAGCGCGCATCGCGCGCGCTGCACGGCACGGCGCGGACGCGGCCTGCAGATTGCAGGGGCCGCCAACGCAGGAATCGCACGATCCGCGTTCCGCCGCGTGGCACGGCGGTTGCTCCATGTTCGCCATAACCGCCGTCACTCGTTCAACGCGACGACCGGAATCGTCGCGCCATGCTCACAGGAGGAGCCGATGTACCCGTCCGATACGACCGCTGCGACCTTGCTCGCGTGCCGCCATGGCCAGAGCCTCGGCAACGTCGTCCGCGCCGACGCCGAAGCGAGCGGCCGCGAAGATCTCGGCATCGCGCTCGCCGACGACGACCTGCCACTGACCGAACTGGGTCACGAGCAGGCCGCCTGGCTCGGCCGCCTGATCCTCGCGCTGCCGGCAGCGCACCGTCCGACGCGGATCCTCTGCTCGCCGTTCCGGCGCGCGCTCGAAACCGCGGAAGGCATCATCCGCCACGCCTACGAAGGCAGCCGCATCGCCTTCACGGTCGACGCGCGCCTCAAGCCGAAAGCGTTCGGCGTCGTCGGCCATCTGACGCGCAAGGGTGTAGCCGTGCGCCATCCGGAGCTGGCGGCGCAGCGCGAGCGCGTCGGCCGCTTTCATTTCCGGCCGCCCGGCGGCGAATCGCGATGCGACGTCGTGCTGCGCGTACAGCGCGCGCTCGAGGACATCCGGCTGCGCCATGCCGGCGAACGCGTGCTGCTCGTGACGCACCAGATCGTCATCAACGCGATCGACCATCTGCTCGGCACGCCCGACGGTGCGCTCGCGAACGACGACGACGGCTGGGTGCCGAACGCGCGGCTCTATGCGTTTGCGCTTGATCGTGCGGCGGCGGAAGCGGTCCCGGCGCACAGCGTTGTCGAGACGGCCGAGGCGGCCTGAACGGCGGTTCGTTCTCTTTCGTGACGAGTGCCCTGCTCGTGCGCCTCGATGTTGCGGTCCGCCCGGTGGGCTCACCGCAACCCACCTCACATTCCGAAATATTTTTCGCCGACCGTGTCGATTCCGGTCGGCGTCGTTCGTCGTCTCTACGCAATCTGGCCACGGGCCGGCGCGCAGACCGGCACGACCGGTACTCTCCATCCACGTTCGCAAAAGGAATACGCCGATGAGCACCCAGATCTTCGTCAACGTCGCGGTCAAGGATCTCGACAAGTCCAAAGCCTTCTTCCGTCAGCTCGGTTACGACTTCAACGCCGACTTCACCAACGACGACGGCGCCTGCATGGTCATCAGCGACACGATCTACGTGATGCTGCTGCGCGAACCGTTCTTCCAGACCTTCACCGACAAGACGATCTGCGACGCGCGCACGCATGTCGAAGTGCTGACGGCGCTGTCGGTCGACAGCCGCGCGAAAGTCGACGAAATCATCGAGAAGGCCGTCGCCGCCGGCGGCACGACACCGCGCGCGCCGCAGGACTACGGCTTCATGTACAGCCGCTCGTTCGACGATCTCGACGGCCACACCTGGGAATTCGTATACATGAGCGGCGAGCCGCCGAAGGAGTGAGCGCCCTGGGCGCCGCGCCGCCGAAGGGCCGGGCACGACGAGCGCCGCGCACGCTCAGCGTGCCGGCGCCTGCCGCGTGATCGCGTACACGCCCTGCACGATCTTGGCCATGCGCGCGTAATCGAGCTTTTCCGCCGTATCGCCCGCACCGTGGTAATTCGCGCTGCGCAGGAACGCGGTGTCGGTGATCATCAACGCCGGAAAGCCTTCGTCCCAGTAGCTCAGGTGATCGGAGAAATCGATGCCGGGCAACAGCGCCGGTGCGTTGATCGAACGCACCGGCAGATCGGATGCGCCGAGCAGGCTCGCCTTGACGCGCCGCGTCGCGGCGAAACCGCCGAGCCGTCCGACGACCGCGATGAAATCGGCGCGGTCGCCGTAGAGCCAGCGCATGGCCGGTATCGGATAGGCCTGGCTGCCGGGCGCGTCGTCGAAGTGACCCAGCGTTTCGAGCGACAGCATCAGCTCGATGTCGCGCCCGGCCTCGCGCAGCGCGTGCGCATGCCGCGCCGAGCCCATGTCGCTGCTGCGGAAATGCGGTGGCTCTTCGAGCGTATACGCGACGAGTTCGACCGGTCGCGGCGGCGGATGCGTCGCGAGCAGCCGCGCGAGTTCCAGCAGCACCGCAACCCCGCTCGCATTGTCGTCGGCACCCGGCGTATGCGTCTGCGGCGAAAATCCGGCTTCGCCGACGCCGCGCGCCACATCGGCATGCGAGTCGTAGTGCGCGCCGATCACGAGCAGCGGACCCTCGCGCGGACCGAAACGCGCGATCACGTTGCGATAGGTCATGCCGTCGACTTCAACGGCCTGCGATTCCGTCGCAACGCCTGCGTCGGCGAAGGTCCGCTCGACATAGCGCGCCGCCGCCTCGATGCGTTCCGGCTGGTCATAGCTGCGCGGAAACAGATCGACGCTGAGCACGCGCACATGACGCTCCAGCGCCGCAGGCTCGACCGCCGGCGGCTGTGACGGCAGCGGCGCCACGAACGGCTGCATCACGAAACCGAGCAGCGCGGCGCAAACGACGACCACAGCGGCCGTCGTGCGCAGGACTCGCGTGCGGAGCTTTGGTTTTCCAATCGCGGCAGGAGCGGTCATGCAGCGGCCCGCACGCGACGACACCACGCGGAGTGACGGATTTCGCTCCACAAACAGCCGTGCTGCCTCGACATGCGCGCTCCCTGCAGTGAACGCGCGCAGCCTAGCATGCGGCCGCGAAGGCCCGACGATCGTGCGTCGTCGGGCCGTCGATTGCCCCGATCAGCCCAGCGTCGCCATGTCGATCACGAAGCGATAGCGCACGTCGCTGCGTGCGATGCGTTCGTAGGCGCGGTTCACTTCGCCGATCGCGATCGTCTCGATGTCGGCGACGATGTCGTGCGCGCCGCAGAAATCGAGCATTTCCTGCGTTTCCTTGATCGATCCGATCGCCGATCCCGCGAGCGAGCGGCGACTCATGATCATCGGGAACGCGTTGACCGGCACCGGCTGCTCGGGCGCACCGACGATGACGAAGGTGCCGTCCACCTTGAGCAGGTTCAGATAGGCGTTCCAGTCGATCGGCGAGGACACCGTGCAGATGAGCAGATCGAACTGGTTCGCGAGCGTCGTGAACGTGTCCGGATCGTTGGTCGCGTAATAGCGGTTCGCGCCGAGACGCAGGCCGTCGTCCTTCTTCGACAGCGTCTGCGACAGCACGGTCACGTCGGCGCCCATCGCATGCGCGAGCTTCACGCCCATGTGCCCGAGGCCGCCCATGCCGACGATCGCGACCTTCTTGCCCGGACCGGCATTCCAGTGGCGCAGCGGCGAATACAGCGTGATGCCGGCGCACAGCAGCGGCGCGGCCGCGTCGAGCGGCAGGTTCTGCGGAATCGACAGCACATAGCCTTCCTTGACGACGATCGAATCCGAATAGCCGCCGTAGGTCGGCGTCGTGCTGCCGCGCTCGAAGCCGCTGTAGGTCAGAACCAGTCCCGGCATGTACTGCTCGCGATCGACGTCGCGATGCGCGCACGTCGTGCACGAATCGACGAAGCAGCCGACGCCGACATGATCGCCGGGCTTGAACTTCGTGACCTTGCTGCCGACCGCCGTGACGACGCCGGCGATCTCGTGGCCAGGCACGAGCGGATACACGCTCATGCCCCAGCCGTTGTCGACCATGTGGATGTCGGAATGACAGATACCGCAGTAGCGGATCGCGATGACGACGTCGTCGTCATTGGGCTCGCGACGCTCGAACGTGAACGGAGCGAGCGGCGCCTTTGCGGCCGGCGCCGCATAACCTTTTGCCAAAGCCATTGCGTGACTCCTCGTTTCGGGGTCACGCATGATCGCGAGTCGCGCAGCAAGGGCGGTAACGCATTGCTGCGCGGTTCTTGCCCGATCCTGCATGGACGGCGGCGGGCGCCCGCGCACGGAAACGTAGCGGCGCCCCGCAGGAGCAGTAGCCACCTCACCGCACCGCGCGCAAACCCCAGTTGCCGAACACGACACGCACGACGAGCAGATGCAGCGGCACGAGATACAACGCCGTCGTCACGATGTTGGCAACCGTGTGATAGCGCTGATACAGACACAGGCCGAGATAGGCCAGCACGAGCCCGCACCAGAGCCACCAGAGCCGGCGCCACGCCGCAATCAGCACGGCCGTGAGCATCAGCGCGACGGAAGCATGCGTGCTGTAGTCGAGCCCGAACGCGAGAAGTCGAAGCGGTTGTCCGCGAACATCATGCCGTAGGCCAGCGCGAGCCCGAGCGCGAATACGCGAACAGCTTGCCCGCGACGCCAAAGCGCCGCGCGAACAGATGCACGAGGATCAACAGCAACGCTGCGATGCCCCGCGCCGGCACGAACGCATCGGCGATGCGATCGAGATTCTCGTAGCTCATCCAGTCCAGGGGCAGCAGCAGTCCCGACCGGCCGTGCGCGACGGCGAAGGGCGGAGTCTATGCGGACGATGGCATGGTCGTGAACCCGCGGGCGGCCGCACCAGTTGTGCCACCGCGCGTTGATGAAAGCGCTCTTTCGTGCGCTCGCGCGAGAACGACGCGCTCGACCGGCAAGGTCATCCGGCCGCGTCCTCCGGCAGCTTCGCAATCACCTTGATCTCGAACTGGAACCCGTAGAGCCACGTCACGCCGATGCCGGTCAGCGTCGGGTGCGGCGCGCTGCCCCAGAACTCCGGCACGATGTTCCAGATCGTCTCGAAGTGCTTCTCCGGATCGACGATGAACACCGTCACGTCGATCACGTCGTCGAAGGTGCAGCCGGCCGACTCGAGAATGGCATTGAGATTGCGGAACGCGCGCCGCACCTGGGCGTCGAGATCGGGCTCGGGCGAACCGTCCTCGCGGCTGCCGACCTGGCCGGAAACGAACAGGAAGCCATTCGAGCGAATGGCCGGCGAATAGCGATTGCGCTCGTAGAGCGCCTGGCGTCCCGCGGGAAAAACCACGTCGCGTCGAGTCATCGGTGATCTCCGGATAAGGGCCGCTGCGGCCCACGTCTGTGATGAAGTCACTGTAGGCATGTGCGACGCTGCGATAAACGCGGCGAACCGGGTATCACCGTTTGTAGAATCCAAACAATTCGACACGGCAGGAGTCGACATTGGACC